>NZ_AUPM01000004.1 GCF_003265365.1 Petrotoga sp. 9PW.55.5.1
AGCATAAAAACGCTGCATCCACCCCTTCGTAGGAAGGGGAATAGAAATGACTACCCCGTCTGCAGCATAAAACGCTGCATTCACCCCTTCACAGAAGGGGAATTTTACTTTCAAAACGAAAACCAATTGTTTTCACGGACATTTAATATGATCTAATGCGGGCTAATTTATTTATCTATTTAATATGATATAATTTAAATCATAATGACATATAAAAAACAGGAGTTTGATATGGTTGAATTGATCGCACTTTGTACTGCCGGATTAGAAGCAGCGCCTTCTTTTGAGATTAAGAAAAATGGATATAAAATAATCAATTCATCATCAGGAAAGGTTCAATTTTTGGCTTCGTTGAAGGATATCCCCAATATAGTTACACATTTTCGCACCGTAGATAGGATTCTTATTAAGATTAATGAATTTAAAGTTAACAGTTTTGATGAACTTTATGATAATATTTTTCAAACAAAATGGAAAGATTATATAGAAAAGAACGGAAAAGTTGTTGTAGAAAGAGTTAAAATCACAAATTCTAAATTATCTGCTACCGGTGCAGTTGCTTCTGTGATTAAAAAGGCGATTTATGAAAATTTGAAAAAATCTTATAAAACAAATATCTGGGTTGAAAATGAAATCATTTATCCCTTATATATTTATCTAAAAAATAATAAGGCAACTATTTGTTTAGATACTACTTACAAGGATTCATTGGCAAAACGTGGTTATAGAATTACCCATCTACCAAATTCTCTAAGAGAAACAATAGCGGCTAGTATGGTGATCCTATCAAAATGGAATAAGGATTATACTCTGATTGATCCTTTTTGCGGTTCTGGGACAATTCCCATTGAAGCAGCTTTATATGCTTCTAATTCTATACTAAGGAAGGACTATGCTTTTTTACAATGGAAAATTTTTAGAGATGTTAATTTGAGTAGTGTTACTGTAAATAATACTAGCAATTACGATATCTATGGATATGACAAGAATTACAAAGCAATAGAGATTGCCAAAGAAAATGCAAAAAGGGCAAATGTAAAAGTTCATTTTGAGAAAAAAAATATGGAATCACTAGAAAAAAGTGATGATTTAATATATTTCATATCTAATCTACCATATGGAATAAAAGTTGAAGATAATATAAAAGATACCTATAGAAAGATGAGGCATTTAAGCAGGGCTTTCCCTAATGCTAAATTTTTCTTTATTACACCAGAAGATAAGTTCGAAGAATATTTTGAAAAGAGAGCAAATAAGAAGTTCGAGTTTCAAAATAGTGGCATATGGGTTTGGTATTATTTGTTTTATGAATGACTTTAACCGGGGTGTTTTGAAGATACATAAAATCAAGTTAAGGGAGGGTGAAAAAATGAATGTAGAAGAGATTGTTTTAGAAAAAGCTAAAAACGCAAAAGCTGCATCTAAAACATTTGGTTTAACTTCCGATATTCAAAAGATAGATATTTTAAACTCTATATCAGAAGAATTACTAAAAAATATTGATTATTTAATAAGTGAAAATCTCAAAGATATAGAAAGGGCTAAAAAGAATGGTATGTCAAAAAGTTTACTCGATAGGTTGATTTTGAATGAAGAAAGAATAAAAAGTATTGCAAAAAGTGTCAGAAAAGTAGCGGATTTAAAAAGTGAAATTGGGAATATCTCAGAGATGTGGAAAAGGCCAAATGGGTTGATGATTGGAAAGATGATAGTTCCCTTAGGAGTTATTGCAATTATATTTGAAAGTAGACCAAACGTTACAGTAGATGCAACAGCACTTTGTATAAAATCTGGTAATGCGGTAATATTAAGAGGTGGATCAGAAGCGATAAATTCTAATTCTGCTTTGGTAAATGTTATTCATAAGGGTATAGAAAAAAGCGGTTATTCAAAGGATATTGTCCAATTTATAGATATAACTGATAGAAAAGCTGTTGATGAATTGATGAACTTATACGATTACATAGATGTCCTGATACCAAGAGGAGGCCCATCATTAATAAGAAACTCTATTGAGAATTCTAAGGTACCTGTAATACAAACTGGAGCGGGTAATTGTCATGTGTATGTCGATAAAGATGCAGATATAGAAAAAGCTTTAAAGATTGTTGAAAACGCTAAAACCAGTAGACCTTCCGTATGTAATGCTGCAGAAAAACTACTTATTCATAAGGACATAGCAAATGAATTTCTTCCTAAAATCAATGAAATTTTTAAAAATAAAGTTGAATTAAGAGGATGCCAACAAACTTTAAAAATACTTCCTGACTTGAAACCTGCCAAAGAAGAAGATTGGGGAAGTGAATATCTAGATTATATTATGGCTGTTAAAATAGTAAAAGATATCGATGAAGCCATAAATCATATCAACAAATATAGCACCATGCATTCTGAAGCTATTGTTACAGAGAATTATACAACTGCTCGACAATTTTTAAATGAAATTGATTCAGCAGCTATATATGTAAATGCTTCTACTAGATTTACAGATGGGGAGGAATTTGGCTTTGGGGCAGAGATGGGAATAAGCACTCAAAAATTACATGTTAGGGGACCAATTGGTATAAAAGAATTAACAACAACAAAATATGTTATTTTGGGTAACGGGCAGGTTAGATAATTATGGATATAAAATTGTGTGTAATTGGGTTAGGTAAAATGGGAAGTACATTAGTCAAAGGTTTTATTCAATCTAAAACATTAGAAAGAGAGCAGATTATTGGGACTGATCTTTTTGAATACGAATCAGAAAAAAACACTAATTATTGTGATATTAGAACTATGTCTAATAATGTTCAAGCGGTAAAAGAATCCGATATAATTCTTTTAGCAATAAAACCTCAGATTATAAATAAGGTTTTAAGAGAAATTAGTCCCCATTGTGAAAATAAGATAGTAATTTCGATAGCAGCTGGTGTTAGCCTGCATCATTTAGAAAGGGCGTTACCTATCTCCACAAAAATAATAAGAGCTATGCCTAATACCCCAATTCTAGTTGGTGAAGGTGTGATAGCTATAAGTAAAAATAAAAATATTAATGATAAAGACTTAAATATAGTAAAAGAGATATTAGAAAGTGTGGGAAATGTTTATTTAGTAGAAGAATACATGATGGATACAATAACTGCTTTAAGTGGAAGTGGGCCTGCGTATGTTTATATTATGATAGAAGCTTTATCAGATGGGGGTGTTTTAATGGGCTTACCCAGAGAACTTTCTACAGAACTAGCAGCTAGAACCTTTTTAGGAGCTGCAAGAATGGTTTTGGAAGAAGATAAACACCCCGGAGCATTGAAAGATATGGTTACATCCCCTGGTGGTACTTCTATAAGGGGAATAGAAGTTTTGGAATCTCATGGTATACGAGGAATACTCATGGATGCAGTTAAGGAAGCTACTAAAAGATCTAAAGAATTAAACTCTCAAAGAGGTGGTAATTTTGATTGAAAGATACTCGCTTTCTCCTATGAAAGAAATATGGACTCTCCAAGCTCAATATAATAGGTGGCTTGAAGTAGAATTATCTGTAATGGAAGCTTTGGAAGAACTAAATTATGCTCCGAAAGGTTCTGTTCAAAAAGCTAGAACCAAAGCTAAGATAGATGTTCAAAAAATATTAGAAGTTGAGAAAATTGTTGATCATGATGTTATAGCTTTTATTAAAGTTGCTACAGAGGATATGGGCGATGAGGCAAGATACTTTCATAAAGGATTGACTTCTTCTGATGTTGTTGATACCTCTCTCTCACTAGCAATGAAAAGAGCCGGAGAAATAATATATAATGAGCTAAATAAATATATAGCTAATCTGAAGAAATTAGCTTTGAAATATAAAGATACCATTATTGTTGGTAGGACACATGGAGTACATGCTGAGCCAACCTCCTTTGGGTTAAAGATATTAGGTTTTGTTGCAGAATCTGAAAGAAATAAAGAAAGGTTAGAAAAAGCGATTAAGGAGATCTCACAAGGAAAAATTAGTGGGGCAGTTGGGAATTACGCCAACATTGACCCAGAAGTTGAAAGAATCGCTTTAAAGAAATTAAGCCTTTCTCCATGTAAGGTTTCAACCCAAGTTGTGCCAAGAGATATTCATGCTGAATTTTTTAGCTCTTTAGCCTTAATAGGTAGTAGTATAGAAAGATTTGCAATAGAAATAAGACATCTTCAAAAATCTGAAGTTTTAGAATTAGAAGAACCGTTTAAAAAAGGTCAAAGAGGTTCATCAGCCATGCCTCATAAGAAAAATCCAATTTTATGTGAACGTTTAACAGGAATGTCAAGGATGCTTAGATCGTATGTGTCTTCAGCTTATGAAAATATTTCTTTATGGCATGAAAGGGATATTTCTCATTCATCTGTGGAAAGGGTGTTTATTCCCGATGCAACATTACTTACATATTATATGCTTAAAAAGGCAAATTATCTTGCAGAAAAATTGGTTGTTCACGAAGATACAATGAGAGAAAATATAGAAAAATCGTATAATTTAGTTTATTCTCAACGTGTTTTATTGGCTCTTGTGGATTTGGGAATAAGTAGAGAAGAAGCTTATAAAATAGTCCAAGAAGATGCTATGAAAGCTTGGAATGATAGGAAAAATTTCAAAGAAATTTTATTTGAAGATTATAGAATAAAAGAAAAGATATCTAAAGAAAAATTGGAGGAGTTATTTTCTCCAAATTACTATATAAGAAATGTTGAAAAAGTTTTTGAGAGGTTTGATTTCTCATAAACGGAGGTGGAAGTTATGAAATTATCTTTAGATGACTTTTCAATCAAAATTCCAGAAATATCAGTTGAAAACACTTCAGAGGTTAATATAGCTTCATATGAAGATTATACCCTGCAAAAAGAGGCGTGTGAGATTTTACAGTTTGCCTTGGAAAGTATTGTAGATTCGAATAATGTTTTTATAGTTGGCCCTTCTCGAAGTGGTCGAAGAAGCATGACAAAAAAGATAGTTGAAAGAATAGCTTTGAATCAAAAAGTTCCACAAGATCTAATTTATGTTTTTAATTTTAAAGAAGAAAAGAAGCCAAAGCTTTTGGAATTACCTGCGGGTGAAGCCAAAAATTTTAAAACTGAGCTTTTATCAATTATTAATTCATCTATCCAAGTACTTAATAAAACCATGAGTACAGAAGAATTTCAACAACGATTAAGTTCTTTAGAGAAAGAATATAACGAGCAAAGGGAAAAGATATGGTCTGATTTAAGAAAACAGGCTCAAAGTCTTGGGTTTGTGCTGGAAGCTTCAGAAAAAGGTATAGTAAGTGTTCCGATATATAATGGTAAGAAAATCAGTACAAAAGAGTTTGAAGAGTTACAAGAAGAAATAAAAGAGCATTTTAAGAAGAACTCTGAAAAATTGAGAGAATTAATAGAAAAAGCAATGGCAAAAATAACTGAGATGGACAAAGAATATTGGGAAGAGGTTAAGAATTTACGGAGATATTGGGCTTCTTTTAGTTTAGCAAAACTTTTTGAACCAATAGAAAAAAAATATCTGAAATATTCAGACGTTTTTGAGTATTTGCAAGCACTTAAAGAAGACATGGCTTCGCATCTTTCTCAATTAACTTCTGATAATCAAAATTTGATCACTTTTCTTAAAGAGAAAAGATACAACGTCAATATTTTAGTAGATAATTCATATCTTCAAGGGGCTCCTGTAATAGAGGAAGATAACCCAACTTACTCTAATCTCGTTGGAAGAATAGAGTATTACTCACAGATGGGTTTTCTTCAAACAGATTTCACTATGATAAAATCTGGTTCATTTCACAAGGCAAATGGCGGTTATTTAATAATGGACGCTGAGAAAGTACTTAGAAAACCATATGCTTGGGAAGTTATCAAACGTATATTATCTGAAAAAGAAGTTAAGATTGAAAATGTACAAACTGCAGAAGGTTTGTCTAGTGTAGAAAGCTTAGAACCAGAGCCATTGACTTTAAAGGTCAAAGTTATTTTGATTGGTGAAGAATGGGTATATGATATTATTAGGGCATATGACAGTGAATTTGAAAAGTTATTTCCAATAAAATCGCAATTTGATTATGAAGCTGAATTAAATGAAGAGAATATCAACAAATTTTTGGCTTTTCTGAATAATACGGTAAATGAGAATGATCTATCTCATTTTACAAAAGACGCTATAGAAGAAGTGATTAGATATAGTTGTAGAATTAACGGGAATAATAAAAGATTTTCTTTAAAGTTGGGAGAATTGAAGAATTTACTAATCGATTCTAATAATATTTCTAGGAAAAATGGCAATAGCCCTTATATAACTTCTAATGATATCAAAGAAGCAATAAAGTTTAAAGAAAAAATGTACTCATTTCATATGAAAAAAATATTCAACGCCATAAAAGAAAAGAAGATTGATATTAGAACAGAAGGGTATGAGGTTGGTCAAATTAATGGTTTGACTGTTCTAGATACGGGTGATTTTTCTTTTGGGCATCCAGTAAAAATTACAGCAAAAAGTTACCGATCTTCTTCAGAAAAAATAATCAATATTCATAGAGATATAGATTTGAGTGGTAAAATATATAAAAAATCTTCTTTAATTATAGAAAATTATTTTAAACACAAATTCTCAAACTATATACAATCAGGGTTTGGTGTTTCTTTAAATTTTGAACAAGTTTACTCTATAATTGAAGGGGATAGTGCAACTTTAGCAGAAACTCTAACACTAATGTCTTCTATAGCTAACATTCCATTAAAACAAAATATAGCTATAACTGGTTCTATGAATCAAAATGGGGAAGTTTTGCCAGTTGGAGGAGTTATAGAAAAGATTGAAGGATTTTATAAAACTTGTAAAGATTCGAACTTTACAGGCGAGCAAGGGGTAATCATTCCAAGTAAAAATATTGATAATCTTGTTTTGAAAGAAGAAATAAATAAAGACATATCTAATGGGGAATTTCATATTTGGGCAATAAATCATATTGACGAAGCAATAGAAATAATGACAGATTACAAAGCCGGAACGTCTGATAAAAATGGTGAGTTTGAAAAAGATACTTTTTATTATTATGTTAGTGATAATCTAAAGAAATTATCAAAAGAAGGAAAAAAGGATCAGGAAGATAAGGATTAAAAGAAGTAGCTAATATAAGATTAAAATAAAAAGGAGCAGAGAATGAAGGAAGAGCTCAAACCAAGAGAGAAACTAGAAAAATACGGTTCGGAATATCTAGATGATGAAGAATTAATAGCAATTATTCTAAGACATGGGGTTAAAGATTACAATGTTTTTGAGGTATCGAAGGGAATAATTGAAAAATATAAATCTTTAACTAAATTATCTGATCTTTCGCTCAGTGAGATATCAAAGGAAAAAGGAATAGGTAAGGTAGGGGCAATTAATTTAAAAGCGGCATTAGAAATAGGTAAGAGATATCATCTTCAAAAGATGCGTCAAGAACATCAAAAAGTAACGTCACCAGAAGAAGCCTACTATGTATGTGAAGACATGGTTTATTTACCAAAAGAAACGGTCAGAGCAATATTCTTAGATTCTAAACTTAACATAATTCGTATAAAAGATATTAGTAATGGAACTGCGAATCTTTCAATTGCACATCCAAGAGATATTTTTAAAGAAGCTATTATATATAATGCTGTGTCATTTATTCTAGTACACAATCATCCCTCAGGAGATCCTTCTCCTAGTATGAATGACATAAATCTTACAGAAAGATTGACTGAGTCTGGTAAAATTATAGGAATAAACATGAATGATCATGTGATAATTGGTAAAAATTCATATTACAGTTTTTCGTTGAATGAAAGCAGGGATATCTATGAGTGAAAATCAAGATTCAAACGATAGATTGAAAAATTTATATAAAATTAAAGAAGAAATCGAAAAAGAGTTAGAAGAAAAGGGGATAAAAATTCCTCAAAAAGTAGAAAAAAAGAAAATTTCAAAGGAAGTTTATAAAGCAGATTATGAGATTGAAAGACTAAATGTATCAATCAATAATCTAAATAATTGGTTTGATGTCATTTTAAACGACATAGATATTTCGAATGAAAAACTATCTTATTTTTTTGAAATTCGTTTGGGGAACAAATCATCATCTGAATATTCAAATCAATTCGGATTGATGCATCTTTTTAGAAATAATTTTGAATTAGCAGAGAAATTTTTTAATATTAAAAATAACGATGTGAATTCATTAATAAATAAAGGCTTCTTAAAAATAATACGTAAGGATGAGGATGTCACTCAATATTTTTCTGAACTTATAAAGAATTACCCAAAAAATGGTTTAATTTATTTGACATTAAGTCTATACTTTTTAAGAAATAAAAATTTCCATAAAGCCTATGAATTAATAAAAGTTGCAAATAACTATCTTAATTATTCTTTTGTAAATATGGGTATATCTGCGTATGAAAAAGAGTTTCAGAAATCTATATCTTTTATTTCAAAGTCTTATCTTGAAGGAAAAGCAAAAAAAATTATAAATTTATTAAATTTCTATATTAGTTTATTTGTTAATGACACTGAAAGAGCAAATTCTTCTTCTAACATGTTGAAAGAAGTAAGTACTCCATGTGTCTATTGTATCAAATCTTTAACTAATTCTGAGGTTATTAAAGTGTCAGATTTTTGTTCTTATTATGAAAGAATACTTTCTCATTTGGGCACTCCCAAACAATATAATCCAACAAATTCAGAATTATATGAACTAACTTTTTATAAATTTTTTCAAGAAAAAAATATTCAAAGCTTTAACTCTTATTCCAAAAGAATCGAAAATTCTTTTGATAAAATTCCATTAAAATTTATCCCTACAACTGAATCAGATTTAACTCCCAAAACCATAACAAATTTATTTTATTCTTATCAGAAAAAAGGAATAAAATGGGATCTAAAAGGACCAAATTATTTTGAAAATCTAAATAAGGTATTGGAAGAACTTAAGGATAAGTTTCATAAAAATTATATTTTTATATTAGATCTTCCATTTTATGAATCACTAAGACTGCTTTTTGGTTGGCGTATATGTCAGTATATAAATAAATGAACAAAGGAGGAAATGTATGACAGATTTAGTGGAGAGTGGTAAAAAGAAAATAGAGTGGGTAAAAAAACATATGAAAGTTTTGAATTCATTAAAAGATCTATATAAATCCGATAAACCATTTAAAGATGTAAATGTAGCAATAAGTATTCACTTAGAAGCAAAGACGGCATATTTAGGAATAATTATGCATGAATTGGGGGCAAATGTAGCTATAACTGGTAGTAATCCATTATCAACTCAAGAAGATGTTGTTGCTGCACTTAAAAACTATTATGGATTAAATGTTCATGCAGATAGGTCTCTTGATGAATCTGTATATTGGGAAAATATAGATAAAATTTTAGAAATTAATCCAAACATAATATTAGATGATGGAGCAGATTTAGGGATTACTTTAATTGAGAAATATCCTGAAAAAGTCAAAAATCTTTGGGGGATATGTGAAGAAACTACAACTGGAGTAAAAAGGTACAAAGCTCTTCATAGGCAAAATAAATTGCCAGTACCTGTAATCTTAATAAATGACTCATACATGAAATATCTATTTGATAATAGATATGGAACAGGACAATCAACCTGGGATGGAATAATAAGATCTACTAATCTAACTGTTACTGGCAAAAATGTGGTGGTAGCTGGATACGGATGGTGTGGAAAAGGTGTTGCTATGAGAGCAAAAGGGTTGGGTGCAAATGTGATAGTAACAGAAGTTGATCCAATTAAAGCTAATGAAGCATTGATGGATGGATTTAGAGTAATGAAGATGGAAGAAGCAGCAAAATATGGAGATTTTTTTGTAACCGTCACAGGGGATATAGATATTATAACTAAAGAACATTTTCTACTTATGAAAGATGGAGCCGTTCTTTCAAACGCTGGACATTTTGATGTTGAAGTAAAAGTCAAAGATTTAGAGGAAATTGCGGTTGATAAAAAGGAAGTAAGAAATGGAGTGGAAGAGTATAAATTACCCAATGGAAAGAGCGTATTTTTATTGGGAAAAGGGAGGCTAGTGAACCTAGTAAATGCTGATGGCCATCCTACAGAGATTATGGATTTGTCTTTTAGCTTGCAGCTTGAAGGAGCTAAATATATAAAAGAAAATCGTGGTAATATGAAAGTAAATGTTTCGCCTGTGCCTTATGTAATAGATAAAAAGATAGCAGAGATTAATCTTATAACGAAAGGAATAGAAATAGATACTTTATCTAAAGAACAAGAAGAGTATCTAAATAGTTGGGAGTAAATAGATTATATAAAACGCCCTAAACGAACTGCCCCATGTCAGTTGTAAAATCGGTTTAATTCCCCTTCCTCTGATATGATACCTCCAAAGTAGACACGTAATTAATAAAAATTACCAAACTACTTTGGAGGTATAATTATTATGTCGAGAAAAGGGAAATATAGTAAAGAAACAAAGATAAAAGCATGTGAAGATTACATATCAAGAAAAGGAAGTTTTGAAAGCATAGCAAAATCAGTGGGATGTGATGAATCATCTTTAAGAGATTGGTATTACAGATATATAGAACATGGAGAAAAAGCATTTGAAATAACAAAAAGAAATAAATCATACAGTAAAGAATTCAAGATATCTGTAGTTAAAAAATACATAGATGGAAAATATTCAGCCATGGATTTATCTGCTAAATACAATATAAATTCTCGTTTAATTCGTAATTGGATAAATAAGTATTATAATGGTATAGAGCTGAAAGATTATGATCCGAAAGGAGATGTCTATACCATGGAATCAAGAAAAACTACATACAAAGAAAGAGTAGAATTAGCAGAATGGGTAATAAACAACGATATGAACTACAAAAAAGCTGCAGATAAATATGGAATTAAATATTCTTCAGTATATAAATGGACAAAGATGTATTTAAACAAAGGTCCTGAATCACTCAAATATAGAAAACGTGGTCCTAAATCTAAAACTCAAATAAACGAAGATGAACTTACAGAAATGCAGAGATTAAAACTAGAGTTAGAAAGGGAAAGAGCTAAGAACAAAAGATTATCATTTGCATTAGAAGTACATAAAAAAAAAGAGAAATTCCAAAGAGAAAGAAAATTTCGAGAGTAAAACAAGATGGTGAATACAAAACGGTAGATTACTACAAAACCAAAGGGTACTCAGTTAAAATGTTGTGTGATGTGTTGAAAATATCCAGAAGCTCTTACTACAAAAACCAAAAGAGGGAAAAACCACAAAAAGAAAAACAGGATGAAACCATATGTAATCTAATACAAGAATACCATGCTACATACGATGGGATACTTGGATACAGAAGAATGACTATGTACATAAACAGACTAAACCAAAAAGAATATTCTGAAGGTTACATACACAGACTGATGAAACTTGTGGGAGTATCTTCCAGAATAAGAAGAAAGAAAGTTAATCGTAAAAGGACAAAACCAGAATATACAAAAGAGAACATACTAGCCAGAGATTTCAGTACAGAAAAACCAAATGAAAAATGGTTAACAGATGTAACTGAGTTTTCTATACCAACAGATACAAGGAAACTTTATTTAAGTCCTGTAATGGATCTACATGGTAACGATATAGTGGTATATGAAACATCATATAGAAACGACAACAGATTGGTGTTCAAAATGTTCGATAAGGCCATAGAAAAATATCCAGAAGCTAAACCGATATTTCATAGTGACAGAGGATTTCAATATACTGGTAGAGTATTTAAAAACAAATTGGAAAAATCTGAAATGACACAGAGTATGTCTCGTGTCGGTAAATGTATAGATAATGGTCCTATGGAAGGATTTTTTGGCACTCTTAAATCTGAGATGTTTTATGGTAAGAAGTTTGATTCTCTTGAAGATTTAGAACAAGCTATTCACGAATACATTGATTTTTATAACAACCGTAGGTTCCAGAAAAAACTTGGATGCCTGGCTCCTGTTGAGTTCAGAAACCAAGCATCCAAATGTATATAGTTTTTTATTAATTTTTGTGTCTACTTGACATGGGGCAGTTCATCAAGAGGGGAATTCTATTATATTAACCCTTCAAAAAGGGGAATAAAAGCAAATTTGGACTTAAGTCAAGATAGTAGACAGAAAAAAGGGGAATTAAAATCAACAAGCCTCTCAAGAGGGGAATTAAAGCCAAATTCCCCTTCTGTGAAGGGGTGGATGCAGCGTTTTATGCTGCAGACGGGGTAGTCGCTCTTTAATTTGCTTTTAGCAAATTGAAAATTCAATTCAAAAGCAACTACCCTGTCTGTGACCACACCCTGTCAGACTTTCGGTCTGACACCCCTCTCAAGAGGGGAATTAAAGCCAATTCCCCTT
>NZ_AUPM01000005.1 GCF_003265365.1 Petrotoga sp. 9PW.55.5.1
CCCCCTTCTGTGAAGGGGTGGATGCAGCGTTTTATGCTGCAGACGGGGTAGTCACTCTTAAATTTGCTTTTAGCAAATTGAAAATCCAGTTCAAAAGCAACTACCCCGTCTGTGACAAAAAGCGTCACAGCCACCCCTTCAAAAAGGGGAATTAAAATCAATAGGCCTCTCAAGAGGGAAATTGAAGTTAATTTCCATTCAAAAAGGGGCGTGTTCGATCATAATTAGATGTCTTTGAAATGATATCATGTCCTTCCAGTTCACTCTTTCGATGACAATCCATTACAATCTATTATGGTTAAAATGAAAGTAACTATATCGTTTGTTAATATAATAACAGAGATTCATTATTTAACAATTATTTGTTATTATTATGATGATGATGAAACTAATAAGATATAAAAAACGAAAAGGAGTGGTTGAAGATGGAAAAGATCAAAAACACTAATTTGAACATTGGATTAAATGAAAAAGCAAGAGAGGAAATTTCAAAATCTTTAAATTCTTATCTTTCTAATTTACAAGTTTTACATGCAAAACTTCACAATTTACATTGGAATGTTGAAGGACAGAATTTTTTCAAAATCCATGAAAAACTTGAAGAATTCTATGACACGACTTCTGAACAAATAGATGAAGTAGCTGAAAGAATTCTTAGTTTAGGCTACAGACCTTTGGTAAAACTTAATGAATATGCTAATAACTCAAATTTAAAAGAAATAGAAAGTAAAGCTTATGATGGGTTAGAAGCACTTGAGATAGTACTAGAAGACTTTTATACTTTAATAAATGAAACAAGAAACCTTATAAAATTAGCTCAAGAACACAGCGATGAAAGTACAGCAGATATGCTAATTGGTTACTTAAAAGAATACGAAAAGAATTCATGGATGATAAGAGCTACATTATCCTAAAAATTAATCATAATAAAAAAAGCGGCATATGCCGCTTTTTTGTTATAAATCTTGTATTTGAGCCAGTATTTTAAAATCTTCTTTCAATGAATTATATAGTTTTTTGTGTAGATCGTAGTACTTATCGTAAATAGTTTTTTTATTGTTATCAGGCTCTATAATTTCTTTAAATTTTATCCAACCTAAAACATCTTCAAGTTGTTGATTATCTCCTAATGCTGCAAGCATTGCAGCTCCATATGCTCCACCTTCATCTATTTGAGGAACTTTTATAGGCATATTAAAATTGGTGGCTATTATTTTTGCCCATGTTTTGTTTTTTGCCCCTCCCCCTACTATTCTTATGTCTTCTATATCTGTTTTTTCTTTTATAAGTTCAAACGAATCTCTTAAACCAAAAGTTATACCTTCCATCGTTGCTCTTAAAATATCATTTTCAGTATTCAAAGAAGATATTCCAAAAAAAACTCCTCTTGCATTTGGATCTCTATGAGGTGTTCTTTCTCCATTCAAATATGGCAAAAAGATGATACCGTTAGATCCGAGTACAGATTGGTTGACTCTACTTTCTATTTCTTCCCAATCCGATGTAGGAAAAAATTTATTTTTTACCCAATTAAGAGAATGAGCAGCAGATAACATTACTCCCATATAATATTGTTCTCCATACATCACATGGTTAAAATAATGAATTTTTCCTGAGAGATCTGGTTGTTTTTTCTCTGTTATAGTAAGAACTGTCCCTGAAGTTCCAATACTAACCATTGATTCTCCAATTTTTGAAACTCCTATCCCAAATGAAGCTGATGCGTTATCCGCACCTCCTGAAACAATTTTAACGTTTTTCCATCCTAACTCTCTTTTTAAATTCTCTTTTAATTCTCCTCGAATTTCATAAGACCCATATAATTCAGGCATTATATCGATATCTATTTCAAATTTTGCTAATATTTCTTCATCCCAATAATTAGTTTTAATATTCAGACAAGCCGTTCCCGATGCATCTGAATAATCAATGCCTATATTTCCTGTAAGTTTAAATATAATATAATCTTTTGGCAAAAGAATTTTTCTTATCCTTGAAAAATTTTCAGGTTCATTTTCTTTTATCCATAATATTTTTGGAAAGGTAAACCCCTCAAGAAATGGATTCCCAATTTTAGCAATCACATTTTTTTCTCCATTTAACATATCGGTAGCTTTCTTACACTGAGGAGATGTTCTTTGATCATTCCACAGAATTGCTGGTCTAATTTCGTTATATTCTTTATCCAAAGTAACTAAACTGTGCATCTGCCCAGAAAAACCTATTACACTTATTTCATGTTTTTTGCTAACTTCAAGCAATATTTCATATACTTTCTCCCACCAATTTTTGGGATCTTGCTCTGCCCACCCGGCTTTTGGAACATTCATTTCCAATCCTTTTGAATAACTATCTATTAATTCTCCTTTTTCTGAAACTACCAAAGCCTTTACCGCTGTAGTTCCAACATCTATACCAAGATATTTATGCAAATTAATCACCTCATTTAAATCACAGCTTTCTCAGCAAATTCATCCATAACTCTAAGATTTGCTCCTGTTAAGCAAGCAGTTTCTATATCAAAACTAGATTTTACAATCTTTCCTAATGACTTTAAAGAAGGTTTTAATGCTCTTTCTCTGATAGTGTGCTCAATTTGTTTTAAATATTTATCAGGGAACAAATATCCATAACCACCAATTATAACAAACTCTGGGTTTAAAATATTTATTAGATTAACCGTTCCAACAGCTAAATAATACAACATTTGATTCATAATCTCATAAGAATTAGTTGATCTTTTTTCTGACTTTTCTAATAGGTTTTTAAATTTTTCTTCATAAGTTGCACCTTTTAATTTCCCGTTACTATACTCATAAATTTTCGTTATAGTATCAATTGATGCAAAAGTCTCCCAACAACCCTGATTATTGCAAAAACATTTTTCTCCACTTTCCTGAATACTCATATGGCCAAATTCACCTGCTGTATAATTAGAACCAAGATGAATTTTCCCATCTATCAATATAGCACCACCGATTCCTTGTGAAACGAAAATATAAACTCCATTATTAAGGTTAGATATTTCTTCGTTAAAATAAATTTCAGATTGAAGAGCTAATTTCGCTTCATTAGCTGCTAAAATTGGTTTATCCCAATAAGGTAATTCCTTCAGAAAAACATCTTTAAGTTTTATATCTGACCAGTTAAAATGTGGAACATACTCTATAATCAAATTTTTTCTATCAATCATACCAGGAAATGAAAAGGAAATACCTACAATGTTATGGCCATTTGAATTTTTATATATATTATCCACTTCAAATGTAAGTTTATCTATAAAAGTATTGAAATTCTTAGGAGTTTCAAATTCGACAATCTTTTCTATAAAATTATTCAGGAAACCTAATCCAACAATCGTCTTTTCAACTCCAACTTTAACTATAATGGAAGCTGCAATACCTTTTGCAGCTTCCAATCTTATTGGTTTTCTTCCCGGGCTTTTTGAACTTTTTCTCTCTCCCTCTTCAACCAAACCTCTTGAAATTAGTTCATACGTAATCTTCGTAACTGTACTTTTATCTAGACCAGTTAATTTTGTTATCTCGTTTCTCGATATCCCAGGAGAATATCGTATTAAGTTAAAGACCATTAATTTGTTTGAATACCCCATTCTTTCAGCGTTGATTTTTTTTATCTTCAAGTAATTTCCTCCCGTTTAATAATTATCCAAATATGTATCTATTAACTAAGTTTTCCAAGTATTCTTGTCTTCCTGATTTTGGAAGAGATACTTTTTTATCAATTATATAACTTTCTAACTCTTCAAAATTAGTTTCTTCATCAACTATCTTCTTACCAACCCCACTATTAAATGTATTATATCTCTTTTCAACAAATTCATCCAACACTTTATCTTCTAAAATCTTATTGGCTAACTTTAAGCCTAATGCAAAAGCATCCATTCCAGCAATATGCGCGTAGAAAAGATCAATATCCTCATACGATGGTCTTCTTACGTGAGAATCAAAATTCAAGCCACCTGGAGCTATTCCTCCATTTTTTAGTATTTCATACATGGCTAAAACATTTTCAAAAACATTGGTTGGAAATTGATCTGTATCCCAGCCAAGTAATAAGTCACCCATATTGGCATCTAAGCTACCTAATATATTATTAATTCTAGCATATCTTAATTCATGTTGAAAAGTATGACCAGCTAAAGTAGCGTGATTAGCTTCAATATTAAATTTAAAATATTTATCAAGATCATATTTTTGTAAAAAAGCGTAAGAATTGGCAACATCGAAATCATATTGATGTTTAGTTGGCTCCTTTGGTTTAGGTTCGATTAAGAATTGACCATTAAAACCTATTTGTTTAGCATAATCAACAGCCATATGTAAGAAATTGGCAAGATTATTAAGTTCAAGTTCCATATTCGTATTTAGGAGAGTCTCATACCCTTCTCTTCCACCCCAAAATACGTAATTTTCTCCACCTAACTCTTTAGTAATCTCTAAGGCTTTTTTAACTTGAGCTGCTGCATAAGCATAAATATCTGCATCACACGACGTAGCTGCCCCTTGCATAAATCTAGGATGGGTGAAAAGATTTGCAGTTCCCCATAATAATTTAATACCTGTTTCTTCCATCTTTTCTTTAACATGTTCTATTACTTTATCCAATAATTTGTTGGTTTCTCTCAACGTTTCTTGCTCGTCCACCAAATCTCTATCATGAGTGCAAAAATATTTTACTCCTAATTTACTCATAAACTCAAAAGCCGCATCACACCTTGTTAAAGCTCTATCCAAAGGATCAGAAAAACTATTCCAGGGTCGAGCTGCACTTTCAACACCAAACATATCTCTTCCTTCCGCAGCAAAAGTGTGCCAGTAAGCAACGGAAAATCTTAAATGTTCTTCCATAGTTTTATCGCCAATTTTTTCCTCTGGATTGTAATAGTGAAAAGCTAATGGATCCTTTGATTCTTTGCCTTTAAAACTAATCTTTTTTACTTCTTTAAAGTATTCTGCCATTTTAAAGCCTCCATTCAATCATTAATATGAATTTATGCTTCTCTTCTTTTACTTGCAACATCAAACCAAACAGCAAAAATTAATACTAAACCCTTTATTATGGATTGCCAAAAAACAGGAACATTCATTAAACTCATTCCGTTATCCAAACTTGCCATAACAATGGCTCCTATAACAGCTCCAAGATATTATTGTTTATATTCTTACCTATTTCAACTTTTTTACCACCCATTTTTAAGCCTCCGAAAATTTATCTATGTTCCAATTATATAGTACCAATTTAACTGTTGTCAATAGTAAGTTTATCCAATCAACTAATATTACCAGCGATTATTGGTAATTATTTTAGATTAAGAAACTTTTTCTTAATTTTTATAAAATTTACATTAATTATTTTTGATAATTATTTAGCTATTAGCATTTAATTGTCTCTAGTTACTGCTAATTGTTAATAATTCTTTTTATTCAGAAGTGAGAAATTTTTTTCATGGTGTTATAATTTTATTGATATAATATTTGCCATTTTAACTGGAGGTCTTAAATTTGAACAGAGTTTGTATAGATGGGAATAATTTAACGTTGGAAGATGTTATCAATGTTTCGAGAATTTTTTATGAAGTAAAAATAGATAACACTGCGATTAAGAAGATAGAAGATTCAAGAAATTTAGTTGAAAAATTTTTAGAAGAAGAAAAGATTGTTTATGGAGTAACTACAGGATTTGGCGAACTTTGTAATGTTTTTATATCAAAAGATAAAACAGAAACACTTCAGAGAAACTTGATAAAAAGTCACGCTTGTGGTGTTGGAAACCCTTTAGATATAGAAATTGTTAGGGCAATTATGTTATTAAGAGCAAATTCTCTTGCAAAAGGATATTCTGGAATTAGACTCTCAACTTTGAATACACTTGTAGAAATGATAAACAAGAAGGTTCATCCTATCATCCCAGAGAAAGGGTCTTTAGGTGCAAGTGGAGATTTAGCTCCGTTAGCTCATATGGTCTTACCCATGATTGGGGAAGGAGAAGCTTATTATAACGGTAAAATATTTTCTGGTAAAGAAGCAATGAAATTGGCAGAAATAGATACAATCGATCTTGCTGCAAAAGAAGGTCTTGCTCTAATTAACGGGACTCAAATCATGACAGCAATTGCTGCTTTAAGTATATATGATAGTATTGAACTTTTAAAAACATCTGATATTATCTCTTGTTTAACTATTCAAGCTTTGAATGGGATTGTTGAGGCATACGATGAGAAGGTTCATAACCTCAGAGCTCATAATGGGCAGCGAGATTGTGCATATAATTTAAGAAAACTATTAGAAGGAAGTAAAATGGCATCCCACCAGGGAGAAATCCGCGTTCAAGATGCTTATTCTTTAAGGTGTATCCCTCAGGTTCATGGAGCTTCAAAAGACGCTGTTAATTATATAAAAAAAGTACTTGAAATAGAAATTAATTCAGCAACAGATAATCCTTTGATTTTTGCCGAAGAAGAAGAAGCTATATCCGCCGGAAACTTTCATGGTCAACCAATTGCATTAAGTATGGACTTTCTAGGCATAGCTTTATCTGAAATTGCAAATATTTCAGAGAGACGAATAGAAAGAATGGTTAATCCTAATCTTAGTGGTCTAGCCCCATTTTTGATAGAAAAAAGCGGTCTTAACTCTGGCTTTATGCTCGTTCAATACTCTGCGGCCTCTTTAGTTTCTGAAAACAAAGTTCTTTCTCATCCTGCTAGCGTTGATTCCATTCCTTCCTCTGCAAATCAGGAAGATCACGTTTCTATGGGCACAATAGCTGCACGAAAAGCAAGAACCATACTCAACAATGTGAGAAAGGTTTTGGCAATGGAATTACTCTGTGCATGCCAAGCTATCGATTTAAGAGGTAAGAATGGTTTGAGTAAAGGAACAGAAATAGTTTATAATTTAGTAAGAAATGAAATTCCAAAATTAACAGAAGATAAGGTTATGTATGAGTATATAAACAAATGCGAAAGTATAATAGAGTCTGGTGTTATTGTTAAGGAAGTAGAAAAAACGATAGGCACTTTAAGATAAGGGAGGAAATTGTTATGTTGAATAATTTTGATATTTCTGAAGCGATGAAAATTAAATTAGATGATGAACTACCAGAAATGCCTGAATTTGTCGAAGGAATAAGAAGGGCACCAAAAAGACCCTTGAATTTATCAAAACGTGAGATAGAAATAGCCCTTGAAAACGCCTTAAGATACATTCCTGAAAAGTTACATGAAAAAGTAGCTCCTGAATTTCTAGAAGAACTTTTTACACGGGGTAGAATCTATGGATATAGATATAGACCAAAAGGGAATATTAAAGGAAAGCCAATCGATGAGTGTAAAGGTAAATGCATAGAAGGAAAAGCCTTTCAAGTTATGATTGATAATAATTTAGATTTTGATGTAGCTTTATACCCTTACGAACTGGTAACTTATGGAGAAACAGGGCAAGTTTGTCAAAATTGGATGCAATACAGACTCATTAAAAAATATTTAGAAGTTTTAACCGATGAACAAACCTTGGTAGTTGCTTCGGGGCATCCCTTGGGATTGTTTAGATCATCTAAAAATAGTCCAAGAGTTATAATAACCAATGCCCTAATGGTTGGAATGTTTGATGATCAAGAACATTGGATTAAAGCCCAGGCCATGGGGGTTGCCAATTATGGTCAAATGACAGCTGGTGGTTGGATGTATATAGGTCCACAGGGTATCGTTCATGGAACTTACAACACTTTACTAAATGCAGGAAGATTAAAATTGGGAATACCTCAAGAAGGTGATCTAAAAGGAAAATTGTTTGTCAGTTCTGGTTTAGGAGGCATGAGTGGGGCTCAAGCAAAAGCTATAGAAATTGCAAAAGGTGTTGGAATAATAGCGGAAGTTGATTTTTCAAGAATAGAAACAAGACTCAAACAAGGATGGTTAAAAACTTACAGCAATGATTTAGATGAAGTTTTTTCAAAAGCTTTTCAATACATTAAAAAGAGCGAACCTATTTCAATAGGATATTATGGAAATATCGTTGATTTACTTGAATATATAGTCGAAAAAAACATAAAAGTAGATTTATTATCAGATCAAACATCTTGCCATGCAGCATACGATGGGGGATATTGCCCTCAAGGGTTAACCCATGAAGAAATGAATAAACTATTAGAAAACGATAAAAACACTTTTATTGAATTAGTAAACAAATCTCTAAAACATCATTTTGAACTTATAAAAACCTTGGTCGAAAAAGGTACTTACTTTTTTGATTATGGAAATAGTTTCATGAAAGCGGTTTTCGATGCAGGTGTAAAAGAAATATCAAAAAATGGGAAAGATGAAAGCGAAGGTTTTATATTTCCTTCCTACGTTGAAGATATAATGGGGCCATTAATATTTGATTATGGTTACGGTCCATTCAGATGGGTTTGCCTAAGCGGAAAAAGAGAAGACTTATTAAAAACTGATAAAGCGGCTATGGAATGTATAGACCCAAATAGACGAGGTCAAGATAAAGATAACTATATCTGGATTAGAGACGCAGATAAAAACAATCTTGTGGTAGGAACTCAAGCTAGAATCCTTTACCAAGATGCGATAGGAAGAATGAACATTGCTTTGAGGTTTAACGAAATGGTTAGAAAAGGAGAAGTTGGACCAATTATGATTGGAAGGGACCATCATGATGCTGGCGGCGCTGATTCTCCCTTTAGAGAAACTGCCAATATTAAAGATGGAAGCAACATAATGGCTGATATGGCTACTCACGACTTTGCAGGGAACGCAGCAAGAGGCATGAGCCTTGTAACCCTCCATAACGGAGGTGGTGTTGGTATAGGAAAAGCTATAAATGGTGGTTTTGGATTAGTTTTAGATGGAAGTGAAAGAGTTGATAAAATAATTAAAAGTGCTATCCCATGGGATGTTATGGTTGGTGTTGCAAGAAGGTCATGGGCAAAAAATGAACATTCTGTTCAAACATGCATAAACTACAATAAGGAAAATAAAAATACAGATCATATAACCATTCCCTACATAGCAAATAAAAATATGGTAAAAGAATTAGTGGCTAAATATTATAACAAATCAGGATTGGAGGAATGAAAAGTTGAAAAAAATAGTTGAATGTATTCCAAACTTTAGTGAAGGTAGAGATAAAGAAAAGTTAGAGAAAATTGTTGATGAGATAAGAAAACAAGATGGGGTTAAACTATTAGATTATTCTATGGATAAAGATCATAACAGAAGTGTTGTTACTTTTGTAGGAGAACCTGAAAAAGTCATTGAAGCAGCTTTTAACTGTTGTAAAAAGGCTTCAGAATTGATTGATTTAAGAACTCATAAAGGCGAGCATCCTCGAATGGGTGCCACTGACGTGATTCCATTGGTTCCGATAAAAAATATAACAATGGAAGAATGCGTTGAATATTCTAAAAAACTAGGAAAAAAAATCGGAGAAGAACTTAATATACCTGTAATATTATATGAAAAATCAGCTACAAGGCCTGAAAGAGAAGATTTGTCTGTAGTAAGAAAAGGTGAATTTGAAGGAATGTTCGAAAAACTTAAAAGAGAAGAATTTAAACCTGATTTTGGCCCCGATAAACCACACGAAAGTGCGGGCGTTACAGCTGTTGGAGCTAGAATGCCTTTGATAGCTTTTAATGTTAATCTAAGCACTAACAATATAGAAATTGCAAAAAAAATAGCCAAGGCTGTGAGAGGAAAAAGTGGGGGGTTTAAATACTGTAAAGCATTAGGATTTGAAATCAAAGAAAGAAATATAGTTCAAGTTTCAATGAACATGGTTGATTATACAAAAACGCCTCTTTTCAGAGTTTTTCAAGTAATTGAAAACGAAGCTAACAGATACGGGGTGAATGTAATTGGAAGTGAGATTGTAGGTCTTGCCCCTCTAAAGGCTTTGGTAGATACTGCTGATTATTTCTTAAAATTAGAAAACTTTAGTTCGGATCAAGTTTTAGAAAACAGAATATTTGGTGATTGAGAATGGAAAAAAAGGCAACTTTGGTAATAAAAGAAATATCCAATCTAATAACTATGAAAGGACCAAATAGAGCAAGAAAAAAAGAGGAAATGTCTAATGTTGGTTTAATTAATAATGGAATCGTAGCTGTTTCTAACGATAAAATTATTTACGCTGGAGAAGGAGAACTTCCGAAAGAAATTCCCATATCAAAAAACGTTAAAATCATATCCGCAAAAGGAAAAACAGTAACACCTGGATTGATTGATTCTCACACTCATCTTGTACATGGTGGCTCTAGGGAATACGAATTAACAAAAAAATTAGAAGGTAAAAAGTATCTAGAAATATTAGAATCAGGTGGTGGAATATTCGACACTGTTGAAGCTACAAAAAAAGCAACTTTCGATGAGTTGTATAAAAAAGCTGAAAAAAGTTTGAATAGAATGTTTTCATACGGTGTCACAACCGTGGAGGCAAAAAGTGGTTATGGACTCGATGACTTTGAAACTGAACTTAAACAATTAAAGGTTATACAAGAATTGAATAAAAATCATCTTGTAGACTTAGTACCCACATTTCTAGGTGCCCATGCAATTCCAAAGGAATATAAAAACAATGTTGATAAATTTGTAGACATAATAACAAAAAAAATGATTCCATATGTTGCCAAGTATAAGTTGGCTGAATTCTGTGATGTATTTTGTGAAAAGGGTGTTTTTACTATAGGGCAATCTAGGAAAATACTTCTTGAAGCAAAAAAACATGGCCTACTTTTGAAAATCCATGCAGATGAAATAGAACCCTTGGGAGGAGCCGAACTAGCAGCAGAACTTGGCTGTGTTTCAGCAGACCATCTAGTAGGAACAAGCGAAGAAGGTATGAAAAAAATGTCTGAAAAAAATGTCGTTGCAACCCTTCTCCCTACTACAACTTTTTACTTGCAAAGTAACAAATATGCAAACGCTCGAAAAATGATAGATTTGGGATTACCAATATCTTTATCAACTGATTATAATCCAGGAAGCTCTCCAACGGAAAACTTACAACTCGTAATGAGTTTTGGAGCTATCAAAATGAACATGACACCCAAAGAAATAATAACTTCAGTAACAATAAACGCTGCATCAGCTCTTAAACTGGAAGATAAAGTAGGTAGTTTGGAAGTTGGGAAAAAAGCAGATATAATAATCTTTGATGTTCCAAATTTAGATTATCTAATATATCACTTTGGTGTTAACCATACTGAAACTGTTATAAAAAATGGCAAAGTATATAATATAACCTAATTCTATTTCCTATTCTCCGTATTAGAACATAATTGATTGTCGTTGAAAGAGAGAACTGGTTGAATCATATTAAGCAGAAACATAAGAGGGTTTTAGTATCTTATACTGGACTATGAAAGAAGGGGAAAAATGAATATATTATTTATGAACAAATTGAATTCATATTGGAAAGATAAAATCATAGAAATAAAAAAATTATTTCCAGAAACAGAGTTTATTAATTGGCAAGATGTAAAAGACTTACCAGAAATCATAAATAAAGTTGATGCTGTGGTATACGGGGAGAACCTTACTGAAAGTTTATTAAAAAAGTTTGAGAATTTAAAAGTTATCTTTGTTCCTTATGCTGGAGTTAATCAACTACCGTTAGAATTGTTGAAAGAAAAAGGAATTATGGTTTCAAATAGTCACGGTAACGCACGTGTTGTTGCTGAAAAAGCTTTGTCTTTAGCTTTTGCTCTTCTGGGTAAGATTGTCGTATATCACAAAGATTTGGAAAAAGGAATTTGGCATGGATTTAGTGCTGGGGAAAGTGTAAAAAATTCGTGGGTATCAATACAAAGTAAAAGATGTGGGGTTTTAGGGTTAGGAAACATTGGAAGAAACCTTGCACAAATGTTGAAAGCCTTTGATTGCAGAGTGATTGGTTATAAGCGAAATTTAGAAATGAAAATTGATTATGTAGATGAAATAACTGATGATTTAAATTATGTGATTCAAAATAGCGATATTATTTTCGTGACTTTACCTTTAACAAAATACACAAAAGGGCTTATAAATCAAGAGGCTTTTTCGAAGATGCAAGGAAAATATTTAATCAATGTTGGAAGAGGAGATGTAATAGATCAAAAGGCTTTGTATGATGCATTAGCCTCAAAAACAATAGCTGGTGCTGCCATAGATGTTTGGTACAATTATCCATCAAAAGATAAACCTTGCATATTACCTTCTAATTATCCTATTCACAACTTTGATAACGTAGTACTGTCTCCTCACGTTGCAGGATACAATACAGATGCTACTAAGTATAGTATAGATAGAACTATAGAAAACATCAAAAGTTTTTTAGAAAATGGGGAGCCAAAAGATCTAATCGATTTGGAATATGGGTATTAGTTTTCTTACAATATAGCTAATAATAATGCTCCAACAAAAAACAGAATTTTTAATATATCGGCTGCTTTTGTATAAAAAGTTAAATTTTCGTTGGGATTGGCAAAAAGAATTCCACTTTTTTCTTCTTTAACTTCAAACTGATTAGTTATTCTTCCGTATTTATCAATAGATCCAGTTATGCCTGTATTAGAAACTTGAATAAAATCTCTTCTTGTTTCAACTGCTCTAAAAACACCTTGACTAAAATGCTGAAATAAAGCTGTTTTTGAGTTAAACCACCCATCGTTTGTTATTGATATTAAAACATTAGCTCCATTTTTTACTTGATTTATTGATATTTCAGGGAAATAAGTTTCAAAACAGATTTGAACGCCAAGTTTGTTTTCATTTATCTCAAAAGTATTGAATTCTTCTCCCGGGGTATAAAAACTTAATAATTTAAAAGCATCGAAATTACCGAATAATGTATCATAAGGCAAAAACTCAGCAAAAGGGGTTAATTTTATTTTGTCGTAAGTATTAACCAGTGAACCATGTTCATTGTACATCCATGCAGAATTATAATAATTTTCTCCTTCTTTTCTGGGAGATCCGTAAATTACAGGTTTGTATAGATTTTGAATATCCCTAGTTATAAAAGTTATTATATCGCTGCTTGATATATCTTGTAAAAAAGCTGACTCTGGGAATACCACTAGATCTACATCTCTGTTTTGAAACTCTTGAATATTTTTTGAAAAGGTTGCATATTCTTCCTGAATATTTGATGTATATTTAATTTCTTGAGGGACATTAGTTTGAACAACTCCTATTTTTATAGAGCCGTTTGAATAGTTTATATCTGGTAAATACCTTACTATAGCAAAATTAATAAGATAAACCGCAGTAAATATCATAAGTATTTTTGGAATCTTTTCCCTTGAACTATCAAAAGCTAGCAAAGAGTTAACTAGAACTATTAAAAAAGTTAAGCCAATAGAGCCAAAAATAGAAGCAAGTTGTATTATTCCAGTATGATCGTATAGTGCGTAAGATAAGTTCCCGCCCATAAAAGCTAAATCCCCAAAACCCCTTAATATTTCAGCACTTGTATAAGCAAAGGAATAGAAAAAAACAAGAGATAAATAATTATAGTTACGATCTTTTCTATGATAAAGTTCTGCCAAAAGCCATATCAGAAGATAAGGAATGATAAGTAATACAATCATTCCAATAAATCCTAAAAAACCGATGAAAGGAGGATAATTATTTAAGATTTGAGGAATATTTTTTGATAAAGTTGGAAGTAACCACCAAAGCGTTGTAACAAGCATGGAGGAAGAGTATATTAACGTGTGAAATAACCTTTCATAATGAGTTTTAGAATTTGCCATATTTTTAAGAAAGGGAACCATTGAAATCCATATCAGAAAAGAAAATAGGTTACCTGGCATAGCCAACCCAGTCAGAATTCCAGAAGCAAGAGTTAATAAATAATTCATAGTTAACCTCCGTTTATGCTTTTTAAAAACGCCCTTTTAGGGCGTTTTTTACAATGTCTTACTATTTATGACTTTCTGATAATAACTTTCCGCCAACTCCTATGTTACCCATTGCAAAAATAAATCTTCGTTGGTTATGTTCATCTTTTCGATCTTTCCAATTATACAATAAAAGTTCTTTTCTTTCAAGAATTTTGATATAATTAGCATAACCAACTTTTTTATGGAGGAGGATAAAAATGGATAAATTAACCGAATTCAAGGAATATATATCAAAGATTGCTAGGTATCAACAAGCTATCTCTTTGATCTATTGGGATTTAGAAACTCATGCTCCCAAAAATGCTTATGAATATAGATCTCAAGCATTAGGGGAATTAACAGAGTTAGAATTTACAATGTCTATTTCAGATCGAATGGGAGAATACTTGGATTATTTTTCTAAAGACTCAATTTTTGGCAATTTAAATGAATATGATCAAGCTTCAGTAAAAGTTAGTAAAAAAGGATACGATAAATTCAAAAAAATACCTTCAAAACTTGTAAGAAAGATTGCAGAGACAACGTCTAAAGCAACGCATTTTTGGCAATTAGCTAGGAAGGAAAGTGACTTTTCTATTTTTAAGCCATATCTAGAGGAGATTGTTTCTTTAGAAAAGGAAGAAGCAGAAGCATTAGGATATGAAGAGAATAGGTATGATGCTCTTTTAGACCTATACGAACCTAATTTAAAAACTACAAGTTTGAAAGAAACCGTTAAGTATCTACAAGAAAAATTATCTCCTTTTATCAGGGAGCTTTTTGAAAATGGAAAAGAGCCAAGACATGAATTTTATGAAAAAAATTTTGATGTTGAGAAACAAAAAGAACTTTCAATAGAAGCGTTAAAGTTTATGAATTTTGATTTTGATTCAGGTAGAATGGATATTTCTGCTCATCCTTTTACTACTAAAATTGGTCCAATGGATGTACGCATAACAACTAGATACAATGATAAAGATTTACGTTATTCGCTATTTTCTACAATTCATGAGGGAGGACATGCACTGTATGAACTACATATTCCTGAAGAATTCTTCGAAACCCCTTTGGATTCGGGCGCTTCTATGGCTATACACGAATCACAATCGAGATTTTGGGAAAATATTGTAGGAAGAAGTCCGTATTTTTGGAAGTTCTTTGCTAAAAAACTCCGGAAAATATTTCCTGATTTTGACGAAGTTACAGAAGAAGAATTGTATAAAGGAGTCAACATCGTAAAAAAAGATTTTATTAGAACAGAAGCAGATGAGGTAACTTATAATTTTCATATTATGATGAGATTCGAATTAGAAGAAGCTTTAATAAACGATAGAATAAATGTTGGCGAATTACCAACCATTTGGAATGAAAAAATGAAAGAGTATTTAGGTGTTGTTCCTCCTAATGACTCTCTAGGAGTTTTGCAGGATGTACATTGGTCAAATGGCCAGTTTGGATATTTTCCTTCTTACATGCTTGGTAATTTATATAGTGCTCAATTATTTGATAAATTAAAAAAAGATATCAAAGATTATTCTTCGCAATTAGAAGATGGAAAGTCTGATGAAATCCTCAATTGGATGATAGAAAATGTTCACAAATATGGGAAGATGTATGAACCAGAGGAGTTATTAAAAAAAGCTACAGGTGAAACACTCAATCCCAAATACTTTGTTGATTACATTAAAGAAAAGTTTTCAGAAATTTATCAATTATAAAATGGTTTAATTTCCCTTCCTTGAAAGGGTGGATGCAGCGTTTTGCGCTGCAGACGGGGGTAGTCGGTTCTATTCCCCTTCTACG
>NZ_AUPM01000006.1 GCF_003265365.1 Petrotoga sp. 9PW.55.5.1
TAAACTAGAAGAAAGAAAAGAATTAGTGGTGAAATTATTAACAAAAAGATTTGGAAAAGAATTTTCCAAAGAATTGCAAGGCAAAATTCTAAAAACCGATGAAAAAACAATTGATTATCTCATGGATAATCTATTAGAAATAACCATAGATGAATTAAAAGAAATTCTGAAATAAAAGCATAAGACTTGCTAAATAATTATTAATTTACTTTTTGAAAAGATTTAGGTTTAATGCACCTCTTGAGAGGTTTTTGGTTTNAATTCCCCTTTTTGAAGGGGTGGCTGTGACGCTTTTTGTCACAGACGGGGTAGTTGCTTTTGAACTGGATTTTCAATTTGCTAAAAGCAAATTTAAGAGTGACTACCCCGTCTGCAGCATAAAACGCTGCATCCACCCCTTCACAGAAGGGGAATTGAACCAAAATACTTCTTCTTACATCTTTCAAACCTCTTGTTTTCACAGACATTTAATATGATCTAATGTGTTCTCTTGACAAAGAGCAATACGTAGTGTATAATAACTTTGAAATATTTATATTAGTTTTTTTGCCGGGGTGGTGGAATTGGTAGACACGTATGGTTGAGGGCCATATGAGTATTTAAACTCGTGCGGGTTCAAGTCCCGCCCCCGGCACCAAGATAGTAAGAAGGATCGTTTTTAACGATCCTTTATTTTTATTTTTTATTCTTTTGTTAATTTTAAACTTGGGGGTTAAAAACATAAGAATTCATTCGAAAAATGCATTCCCATTTTTTATTGAATTATTCTTATCTTTCGCACTTTTATTACTACTTTCTTTCATCAATAAAGTCTTAGTTATTGTAGGCTTTATACTAATCTTATTTTCCCTATGGCTTGTCGAAAGAGATAATTTAAAAGTTTTTCTCATTGGGATATTCTTATTACCTTCTTTATTTTATACACCCATCGTTCCAAATTCTGAGGTAGGAATCTTAGGAAAAGTCATTGACAAAAGGGGTAATTACTATACTGTTTTTTCAAATAAACTGTATTTCGAAGATGATTGGCATACCTATAGAAATTATTATAAGTTCTATTATGGGCAATACAGTACAGTTCCTATTACAACAGGCAAAGATGTATATATTCATGGCCAAATTCAAGATAATTTTTTAAAAGCTGATTATGTGGCTCCTTCGTACAATAAGTCAATAATGATTATAAAAGATCTTTCAATTAACGCTTTGAATGAAAAAATAGAAAATCAAGAAGCAAGGGATCTTTTAATCAGTTCTTTAATGGGGGGAATAAGAGATAAAGAAGTCTTTCAAAGTACTGGGACTTTGCATTTATTCGCCGTATCGGGGATGCATGTTTACATTATTTATTCTATAATCAGTTTTTTCTTGAATTTTATAATCTTAAAAAGAAATGCAAGACTAGTTATTAATTCGACATTTCTTGTTTTCTACTTGATTTTTACAGGTTTTACACCAAGTTCTGTGAGAGCTGTATTATTGTTAGTAACCTTAAACTTATTTAGATTGTTTGATATTCCTGTTAACTCCTTCAATATTTTAGGGCTTATAGGTTATTTGAATCTTTTAGTCATTCCTAACAACCTTTTGAATGTAAGCTTTCAAATGAGTTATGCAGCTGCGTTTATGATACTTTTTACCACAAACCAGATAGATAATAGAAATTTAAAATCTTTATCCGTTCCCATTGCAGCGTATATTGGAATATTTCCAATTGCATTAATCTATTTTGGCGAAATTTCTTTAATAGGGCTTTTCATAACTCCATTACTAAGTCCCGCTATATCTATGCTTATTATATGCAGCATATCTTCGATAATTCTCCCATTTGAATTTATACACTCTTTTTCGACTGTATTCGCCTTATCAATAAAAAATTTTGTAAAGTTATTTACATTTTTAGAACCCTTTAAATTCGATTCTATCTTAATTCCTTTAATAATATGGGGTATAGTTTTTTTATTATACGTATTATTACTTCAAAAAAACAAAAAAGGCCCCTTATCGATAGAGGCCTTT
>NZ_AUPM01000007.1 GCF_003265365.1 Petrotoga sp. 9PW.55.5.1
TTTTATTCCCCTTCCTCGAAGGGGTTGGATGCAGGCGTTTTATGGCTGCAGACGGGGGTAGTCGGTTCAATTCCCCTTCCTTGAAGGGGTGGATGCAGCGTTTTATGCTGCAGACGGGGTAGTCTCTCTTTAATTTGCTTTTAGCAAATTATATGTACCACACCCTGAAATTCTGCTTCTGTGAAGGTAAATTAAAAGCAACTACCCCGTCTGTGACCACACCCTGTCAGACTTTCAGTCTGACACCCCTCTCAAGAGGGGAATTCTATTATATTAACCCTTCAAAAAGGGGAATAAAAGTCAATTTGAATAATATGATAAATGATTTTTATAAATTTTTGCAAAATTGAAAAAAAATTCAATATTTGCCTCTATTTACCTATAATCATGAAATATTTTTCATAATCACCTATAATCGACTTTTATAAATTTGTCAAATTGTGTTTAAATTAAATTAGAAGATGAAAAAAGATTTACTTTAATAAGCAACTTTATTTGAGGGGAGAGAGAGGTTTGAGGATACAAACACACCCAATTCTAGATTTTAACAAAGGCAAGAAAGTTAAGTTCTATTTTAATGGAAAAGAGTTAGAAGGCTTTGAAAGTGAAAGTATTGCAGCATCTTTATATGCATCGGGGATATATAAATTTAGTGAAAGCAGAAAACTAAAAAGGTCAAGAGGTATATTTTGTGCGATTGGCCACTGTTCTTCGTGTTTAATGAAAGTTGATGGAGTGCCTAATGTTAGAACGTGCATAACCCCATTAAAAGAAGGAATGAAAATAGAAATGCAAAATACAGGGGAGATAGTCGATGAATAATATAAATAAAATTGATTTATTAGTTGTTGGTGGGGGTCCTGCAGGGTTATCAGCAGCTTTAGCGGCTGCAAAATATGGGATTAAAGTAACATTAGCTGAAGAAAGAGATTTTTTAGGTGGTCAATTGATTAAGCAAACACATCGCTTTTTTGGATCAGAAAAAGAATATGCTGGAACAAGAGGTATAAATATATTGAATAAACTTATAAATGAAATTAAATCCAGCAAAAATATAGATCTTTTACTATCTTCAAGAGTTTTAGGAATATATGAAGATAATATAACAACAATATTATCTGATAATAAGATGAAAAAGTTTTCTCCAAAAGCTATAATTTTTGCAACAGGGGCATCTGAAAAGTTTCTGCTTTTTGAAAATAACGATTTACCAGGAATATTTGGAGCTGGTGCAGTTCAAACATTAATGAACGTGTATGGAGTATTACCAGCAAAAAATGTCCTAATGATAGGATCTGGTAATATTGGATTAATAGTATCTTATCAACTTCTTCAAGCTGGAGTAAAGGTTTCTGCAATTTTAGAGGCTGCACCAAGGATAGGAGGCTATTCAGTACACGCTTCAAAACTAAGAAGACTTGGAATCCCTATACTAACCTCACATACAATAAAAAAAGCTGTAGGAAAAGAAAAAGTGGAAGGAGCCATAATTTGCGAGTTAGATGAAAATTGGAAAGAGGTTGAAAATAGTGAAAAATATATAGAATGCGACTCAATATGTTTGTCAGTAGGGCTTACGCCATTGATCGATCTTTTAAAGCAACGACATGTCAAAACGACTTATGTTCCCGAACTTGGTGGTTACGTCCCTTTAAGGGATGAGAATATGGAAACTTCAGTAAAAGGATTGTTTGTTGTTGGAGATGCTTCAGGTATAGAAGAGGCAACTGCTGCTATGATAGAAGGGCAGTTATCTGGATTAACAGTAGCTAAAAGAATTCAGAACAATAAAACAGAAGAGATTGAAGAAAAAATTAAAGAGGCAAAAGATGAATTGATTTTATTAAGATCTGGACCTGTGGGAGAAAAAGTGAGAAAAGGACTAGCAAAAATTGGTTTAAATCATGGAAAAAATTATGATATCTCATTGTCAAAAGAAGAATTAAACATCTCATATCTAATGAAAACTGGAATACCTTCTAAAGAAAACTTAGAAAGTAAACTTCCAAAAGACGAAAAGATTTTTGATAAAGGTCCCATAGCTATATCGGAATGTTTTCAAAGATTTCCTTGTGATCCTTGTGTAAAAAGTTGCACATTCAATGCCATATCAGAAAGAGATAATATAAACAACGTTCCCTACGTTGATTTTGAAAAATGCACTGGTTGTAGAGTTTGTGTCAGTAAATGCCCGGGGCTAGCAATGTTTGTAATTCATAAAAACTATTCTGAAAGTACTTCTTTAGTCACAATGCCATACGAATTTCTTCCAAGACCTATAAAAGGGCAAACGGTGAAAGTTCTAGACAGAGAAGGGAAATACATATGTGATGGAAAAGTAATAAGTATTCTAGATGGTAAATTTCAAGATAAAACTGCAGCAGTTAGCATAGAAGTGCCGAAAGGATTACATAACGAAGCTAGAAATTTCATTGTGGAGGATTCAATTTATGTGTGAAGAAAATATAATTATATGTAGATGTGAAGATATTACTCTAAAAGAGATTAGGGAGCTCATTAATAAAGGATACACAACGGTAGAGGAAATAAAAAGGATTACTAGAGCTGGTATGGGTCCTTGTCAGGGTAAAACATGCGGCTTATTAATTGCCAAAGAAATTTCAAAAATGACCAATAAGCCCATGGAAGAAATTGATTTACAAAATATTAGACCTCCCTACGGAGGAGTAAAATTTGAAGAAATATTGACAGATAGATTATAGAAAAGAGAGGTAAAAATAATAAATGAAAAATAAGGCTAACTTTGTAATTATAGGCGGCGGAGTTGTTGGATTATCAATTGCTTATAATCTTGCTAAAAGGGGGATTAAAGATATAGTCTTAATTGAAAAATCATATCTTGGAAGTGGTGCCACAGGACGTTGTGGAGCAGGAGTTAGGCAGCAATGGGGTACAAAACAAAATTGTCTTTTAGCGAAAGAAAGTATGAAGGTTTTTGAGAATTTTAAAGATATTCTTCAGATAAAAAGAGATATAGAATTAAAACAAAAAGGTTATCTGTTATTGGCTTATTCAGCTAAAGAATTAGAACAATTTAAAAAAAATCTAGAGGTCCAGCATTCTTTAAACATTCCTTCTGTATTGTTAACTCCTCAACAAGCAAAAGAAATGGTACCCGATTTAAATATAGAAAATCTAGTAGGTGCTGCTTTTTGTCCGAAGGATGGGCATGCCAACCCGTTTCAAGTTACCTTTGGATATGCAGAAGCTTCTCAACAATTAGGGGTTGAAATTAACAAATTTACAGAAGTAATAGATATAAAAACAAGAAATAATAAAATATTAGGAGTTCAAACAAATAAAGGCTTTATTGAAACTCAAAAGGTAATAGTAGCAGCTGGAGGCTGGACACAGGAAATAGCAAAGATGGTAGGAATCGATTTGCCCATTTTTTCAGAAAGACATGAAATACTAGTTACAGAAACTGTAAAGAAAATTTTAGATCCCATGCTCATGTCTTTTTCCTACAATATATATTGTCAGCAAACCCCTGAAGGTAGTTTTATTATGGGATATGGTCCTGAGGGGGAACCTCCAAGTTATAACATGGATAGTAGTTGGGAGTTTCTTGAAATCATGTCAAAAAAAGCAACTTTTTTACTACCGCCACTAAAAAATATACGAATAATAAGACAGTGGGCAGGGTTATACAACATGTCTCCCGATAAACAACCAATAGTATCAAAAATAGATCAAATGGAAGATTTTTATGTTGCGTGTGGATTTAGTGGACATGGTTTCATGCTCGCACCAGCTTTAGGTGTGCTTATGGCTGATATAGTTACTGAAAGCGAGTTAACTTATGACGTTGTGTTAGATATCGGAAGATTTGAACGAGGAGAAATAATCGCAGAACCTTCTGTAGTCTAAGAAAATATATTCAATTCCAAAAATTCATATAAGCTAATTGGTAAAAAGTCAAGGGGTAAAAAGGAAAAAGATTGTTAAAAACAGACAAATTAAACAATGCCCATACTTTCAAAAAACAATAAAATAGGCATAAAAAGGGAAAAAACAATTGAGTTATATTCGAACAATTCATTAATTCG
>NZ_AUPM01000008.1 GCF_003265365.1 Petrotoga sp. 9PW.55.5.1
CGGGGTAGTCGGTTCTACTTCCCTTCTTCGGAAGGGTGGATGCGGCGTTTTGTGCTGCAGACGGGGTAGTCGGTTCTATTCTCCTTCTTCGAAGGGGTGGATGCGGCGTTTTGTGCTGCAGACGGGGTAGTCTCTCTTTAATTTGCTTTTAGCAAATTATATGTACCACACCCTGTCTTCGCTTTCAGCGAATCCACCCCTCTCAAGAGGGGAATTAAAGCAAATTCCCCTTCAAAAAGGGAAATTAAACCTCCAAAGCAGTTTGGTAATTTTTATTAATTACGTGTCTACTTTGGAGGTATCATATCATAAAAAAATGGGAGAAATTTGATATTGGTACTAGCCCTAAATAAAAAATATGCTTCCATAAAACCACTCATTCAATAAAATGACATTCAAAGTGGTATAGAAAGCACAACACTTGGAGCGGATAATGGGATTCGAACCCACGACCCCTTGCTTGGCAAGCAAGTGCTCTACCGCTGAGCTATATCCGCATTACTATTTTGGTGCGCGAGGTGGGACTTGAACCCACACGGATTATTAATCCACAGGATTCTAAGTCCTGCGCGTCTGCCAGTTCCGCCACTCGCGCTCGAATAGCTATAAAAAAATGGTGACCCGCCTGGGATTCGAACCCAGGACCCTTTGATTAAAAGTCAAATGCTCTACCGGCTGAGCTAGCGGGTCACTTATTAATAGTATAAAATATCTTATTTGGCATAACCGTTAAATATTATAACTGTTACTAAAACTTTTGTCAAGCAAAAAGTTAAAACATCAAGTAAATTTGAGTTTAATATTCATAGTTTATTCTGATGGAAATGATCAAATAGCTACTTTTCTTCTTTTAAAAAGAATTTTGAGGTTAAAAAAAGAAGCAAAATACCCCCAAAAAGTAAAACAAGATTTATAGTTAGAAAGTTATTAAAAGTTATTTGTTCAATTCCCGCAGAAAATCTAACAGAATCAACGACATATTTAACCGGCATAAAGTTGCTAATCCATCTGACGGAACTAGGTAAAAATTCTATCGGAAAATACACTCCAGCGAAAAAAGTCATAACAACATAAAGAAGTGATGCTACTTCACTTGTTACTGATGGTTCTTTAAACAAAAGTAAGAGTAATACACCAAAACCCATCATACCGATAGAAGAACTTATAAAAACTAATATAAGATAAATCCAATTAAAATCAAAACCTAGATTAAACGCAAACTTAGCTAAGATAATTATAATAATTAAAGAAATGAAATTCAAAATCAGTTTTGTAGATGATGCTGATAAAGTAAATTCTAAAGGTTTCATAGGAGAAGTTTTTAATTTTTTTATCAATCCAAGCTTTTTGTATCTTCCAAAAACTATTATCATTGAAAACATGCCACCAGATAATAGAGATAAAGCTATTACACCTGTTAAAATATAATCTAATGGATTTTCTTCGTATTGTCCAGTCGACGTTCTCATGAAATCTATTTTTATAAAATCTTCATCCACACCTGAAAGATATTTTTTTATAATATTTTGCAATTCTAATTTTAAAAATATAAGAGATTGATTAGTTATTTCAGATTCTTTTTGGATAAAGGTTATTTCATTATTTTCTTCTAAAAACAACCCTATATCAATTTTTCCTTCTTCTAAAGCTTTTGAAATTTCAAATAATTTTTCTTCAAAGATGTGCACATTATATGGGATTAATCCTACAAGCTTATTATCTATATTTCCAGAAATTCCAACAGTATAATTGTAATTTTGAGAAGATTCAGTGCCAAAAATCGTTCCAAATAGAAGCAATAAAAGAATTGGTAAAATAAGGGTAAAAAGCAACTCCATCCAATTTCTAAAAGTTTCTTTATAAAATATAGTAAATAAAGAATACATTCTTTTATTTTTCACCATAAATCATCCCCTTATAATTTAAAGAGAAAATAAGAACTGAAGCAATCATCCAAACAACTGGAACAAGAATATTAGCAGGAAGAAGAGCAGTATTAGTCATTATCTTTCTCATTCCATCAACCAGATAAGTTACTGGATTAAAATATACGTACCATCTTATAATCCAGGGTGTGTTAGTTACCTCAAAATAGAGACCACTTAAGAATATAGTTGCTTGATAGATAATTTGAGATACAGCACCTGCCGAAGTCATATTTTTATACAAAGTAGAAAGAAAAAGCCCTACACTTAAGATTACTAAGATAGAGAAAAAAGTGTAAAAAATAAAAGCAGGCTTATATATATAAGAATTGACATCAAATAAATAGCCTTCAAAGTACAGTATAACTAAAGAAATCAACAAAAGAATAATGTGAGAAAGTAAGAAACTTAAAAAGTATTCATTTCCTTTTATGGGAGAGGTTCCCAGTTTTTTAAAAATACCTTTTTCTAGGTTGTATGAAATTTCGAATGGGATATTAAAAACTGCAACTGTTAAAACAGACATGAGGATAATTGCGGGAAATAAAAAATCTCTATATCTAAAAGGTTGTTTATCTTCTAAACCTAATATTTCTTCTTTTATAATTAAATTTACTTCTTCTCCTCTTGTATGCATCATTATATTTACTTCGTCTATAAAAACTTTAAAAATGTCTTTTGCATACAAAGAAGCGTTATCATTGGTGTAGTAGACTTGCAAGTTTGGAACGGTTAGGCTACTTTGAAAAAATTTGAAATTAAGAAGGTTGAAATTTTCAGGGAATACAACGAATGCGTTTATATTAGATTTTTTTAGATGTTCTAGGCCTTCATTAAAATTTGAGTATTCTTGAATTTTAAATGGAATATTGTTGGATGTTTCTGAAGAAAAAATGCCTTCAAAAGTAGTTTTTACAATACCATCTAAAGGTTGTTCATAGTATACTCCTATCGTGAAGTCTATATTATCAGGGTTCCCAATGTTTTCAAATATATTGACAAATAAGATGAAAAACAATGTTGGAAATATTATGGTCCAAAAAGGAATGGCAAATTCTCTAGAAGAGTTAACAAAAAAAGCTTTTGTAAGATTTATAATTTTTTTCATTCTCTATCGCCTAATCCCTTAGGCTTTTTCCTGTTAAATGCAAAAAAACATCTTCTAAATTTGGTTTTCTTATAACCATATTAGATATATCAAATCCTTTTGTTTTTGATTCTTCAAACAGTTTGATAAGAACACTTTCTACATCTTTTGTCTCGATTGTATATGATCCTTCATTTACTGTTATTTTGAAATATAAACTGTTGACGAAATCTTCTTTTATATCTTCAGATTTACCATTAGAACTAATCTGGAAAGTGATTATAGAATTCATTTGTAAAGAATGAATAAGTTCTTTGAGTTTGCCTTCTGCAATTATACGCCCTTGATCAAATATATATATTCTATCTGCTAAAAATTCTGCTTCTTCCATATAATGCGTTGTCAATATAATTGTTTTTCCAGACTTTCTTAATTTAGAAATTATTTCCCAACTATTTCGTCTTGCTTGAGGATCCAATCCAGTTGTAGGCTCATCAAGGAAGACTAGTTCAGGATCATTAATAATTGCGGTAGCAATGGAGAGTCTTTGTAATTGACCTCCAGATAGTTTTGATATTTTGCTATTTCTTTTGTCTTCAAGACTGAAATCAGAAATTAATTTTTCCATATCAACACTTTTCTGATACAAACCTGAAAATGTTTTTATTATTTCACTAACTTTCAAGTTTTCAAAAAAATGCGATTCTTGTAACTGAACTCCAATTCTCTCTTTTATTTTAGAATCTACTTTTTCGATTTTTTTACCAAAAAAGTAAATTTCTCCTTCATCTTTGCTTCTTAACCCTTCAATTATTTCAAGAGTCGTTGTTTTTCCTGCACCATTTGGTCCTAGAATAGCAACTATTTCTCCCCTATTAATATAAAAAGAAATGTCATCCACTGCTTTCACATCTTTATAGTTTTTTTGAAGATGCTTGACTTCTAATACTTTCTCTGTCATTTTGTTATCCCCCTAAAATGAAATTTATACTTCTTCCAAAACATTTTTTAACCACTTTTTACTTCTGAATCTATATGAAAGAATTATAGCTTTAATAACTTCTTCTATCATTGTCAGAGAGTAGACCATAGGGAAACTCAATCCCAAAACTAATCCGCCAATAGCAGATAACGGCACACCAATGAGCCACAGCGTGGAAGCTTCAACCATAAATGAAAATCTGGTATCTCCTCCTGCTCTTAGAAAACCTACAACATTCATTCCATTAAAAATTTTAACAGGAAGAAAAGACATAGAAATTATTATAGTTATCCTTACCATGTTTTTTACTTCTTCAGAAACGTCGAAAAAATCAATAATAAGAAATGTAATGGCTACTCCAAGAATTGCTGCAATCACGCTTATTATTTCTGCGAGTTTTAATGCTTTTTTTGATGTACAATATGCCTCATCAAATTGAGAAGAACCTAATATATTTCCGATTATTACGGAAGCTGCGTTAGCGATAGAGAAAGTTACAGATGTAGCAAAGCCTTCAATGGTAGACATAACTCTTTGAGCTGCAATTACACTTGTGCTCATATGAGCATAAACTACTGAATACATTGTAATTCCCAAAGACCAAGCTAATTCGTTTGCCATGGTAGGAATAGTATAATGAAAAAAGTTTTTTAAAAACTTAGGGGTTAAATTTTTCACATGTCTAAAATAAGCTCTTCCAGGAAGTTTTCTTGAATAAACAATAACAATGGTAGAGGTACTTCCAATTAATCTTGCTATAAAAGTTCCAATAGCAGCACCTTTAATTCCAAAAGCGGGGAACCCTAACTTTCCAAATATAAGAATATAGTTCAGAAATATATTAGAAGAAAGTTCTATAATGGTAATAATTAAAGGCAGATGTACTTTTCTTATACTTCTGAGCATAAAAGAAAAAACCATTGTAATAGCGAATAAGGGATAACTAAAGGCAATTATTTTTAAATAATTAATTCCCGCCTCAATAACCGCGATATCAGGAGTAAAAAATCTTAAAACCATTTCTGGAGCAAAAAAACTCAATAAGAAAAATGGAATAGAAAAAACAATTGATGAAATAAGGGTTATAGCCACTGAGGAAGATAATCCTACTTCATCCTTTTTTCCCCAGTATTGAGAGAAGAAAATTGCTCCACCAGAAACTAATCCAAATAATATTAAATTGTACAAAAAGAAAAATTGGTTTGAAAGTCCAACAGAGGCTATAGCTACCTCACCAAGCATCCCCATCATTAAGGTATCCACAAAATTAACACTTGTAAATATGACTTGCTGTAAAGCAATAGGGAAAGCAACTTTTAAAATTCTAAAATAAACCTCCATGGGTTTACCTCCATGACTTGTCTAATAAGGTATATTTTATCATAACCATTTACTAAATGATATAAAAATTCAGGAAATTATGTGGTATGATATAACAAGTTTCAATTACATTATAAGAAGGTGAAAATAATGAAAAGACAGTGGATTGTTTTATTAGTAATATTGATTCTTTCTCTATTTTCTTTTGGGTCCTCTTTTGTAACTCCAAATGCAGGAATAATTGAGGATGGTTATTTACATTTCGATACTTTTAATCCTGCATGGGGAATAAAATGGGGATTGTTTGGATTCTTAGAGACGGGGATTTCACAAGTTAACCAAGGGGCATATTTGAAAGCAGGGTTCAATGAAATAAACGATATACCTTTAAAATTTAGTGTTTTCTATTCGAATACTTTTGATTCATTATCATCTATTTCTGCCATTTTAGGTTATGATTTTGGAAGGATATATTCAGATATAGGAATCTTATATTCTCAAGAGAAACTATGGGATGAACTTGACTCCCAATCCGAATGGATCGGCAGTTATAGCGGCTTTACAAAAGCAAGTGTAAAAATTATTGAAAAGGAAGAATCAGAGAGTTATATAAATATAGAAGGCTTCTTAAATTTAACAGAAACTTTCGATATAAATAACTATATGATTGCATTTTATGGGGTACAAAACTTTAAGAATAAAACTTGGATTTTTGAGGGAATAAATCTTTATGCGGGACTAGCAATAAACAATGATTTTAATACTGAATTTATTCTTGCAGAAAATATCAACATAGTATTAGGATTATCCACAAGAATTAAAGTGTTTTAATCTTTTTTGTTTATTACTAAAGTCTCTTTTTCTTTTGAGCAAAGAAGAGTTCCGTGAAAAGAATATCCATATTTATCAATATATTTATTGCAGAATTCTTCAGGAGTCATATAATTTAAAGAGCCGTGAGGTCTAATGTAGGAGTAAAACTTTAGATAGACCTCAGTATCTGATAAATAGAGTATTCTTTTAGAAAATTTTCAAATTCTTGAGAAGTAAAAATTGCCTACTGCTCAAATAAGATTAGGCTGATTGTTCTTTTTTTTAGTGATTTATTTCTCTTCCTTATTTTGTGAGAGATTTTATGGAATTTGCCACAATTCTTTAGTGCTCGAGGATATGGCTTTTGCGCCTTTTTCAAAAAGATTAATAACGTCTTCCTTTTTGTTAATCAATCCTCCAGCAATTATTGGGACATCAGTCCTAATATTTTCTATAAAGTAAGGAGCTGCTATTGCTGGAAGTATTTCAAAAGCATCTGGGAGTGAAGACTTTTCAATAAAACTCTTGATTGATTTTAACGATCCAGAATCTATTAGGAAAACTCTTTGTATGGCTAAAAGATTTTCTTTCATAGCAGATCTTATAACATTATTTTTTGTTGAAATGATACCGTTGCATAACTTTTTTGTTGCTAAAAATTCTACGCTTTTTTTGTCAGAAGCAATACCTTCAAGTAAATCAACATTAATCATCAATACCTTTTTGGATTTTTTTACCTGAAGCATGATATTTTCAAGGTCAAGGAGTGAGCCAGTTAACAAAAAAATAACAGGTGATTTTGCTTTCAAAGCATCTTCAAAGTCATTTAGATTTCTAACTGCTGGAATTATTGTATTTTCTACTATTAAATCCTTTAGGCTAATCATAAAGTTTTAAGCTCCTTTAACTAGTTTGTCTCTTGTGTAATTTTTAGTTTCTACCGTCCGTGTAGCTATTATATCACAACCTGTATTTAAAATATTTTTGATTATAATATCCCCTCTTTTTATTGGAGCTTCTACTTCGGTTTTTCTAATTATATCCATTATTTTGCTCATAAGTCTTAATGGAACGGGTTTGTCAGATCTTACAGAGGCCATAGGGATTTCTCCGTTTTCAACTTTTACACTGGTAACTACGACCCTCAAAGGGTCTGAAATTTCTTGTTTTACAAATTCCAGTCCTCTTTTGCAGCGGTTTCCACTTGTTTCAACTATTTCGATATCATCAGCATCTACATAAATAACATTAATCTTACAACCTAAAGGGCAAGTCGTACATACTATTTTCTTCTTTTTATATTCAACTGAATTCACGTGCTTTCACCTCAATTTCCTTTAAATTTTTATCTTTAAATGGTTTCATGAATATTTCTATCATCTCTGAAGGTCTAGCTTCTTCTTCAACCATTTTGATACCTAAAGGTTCAACGGTTATTTCCACTTTTTTAAAAGCTTTAGAAACACGCAAATATAACTTTGCACGTTCGTTTGGATCAATGTAGGAAGGATGCATTATATTGATACCTTCCCCTTTTTTAATTGTTATTATATCCTCTGGATGATATTCGTTTTTTGCATATAACGCTGCATACTTTCCAGCTTTTTCGCCTTCTTTAGCAACATAATCTACTAAGTCAAATATAACAGTGCAATTACCTGCTGCGAAAATCCAGTCTTCACTAGTTTGGTTAGTATTAGAAGTTATAAATCCTGGCCCTGTTCTTACAAATTCCACAGGTTTAACAGAAGGGATAAGGCCTACGGAAGTTATCAAAGAATCAACTTCAAAAATTTTTTCTGAATTAGGGATAATATCTCTATTTTCATCGAGCTGAGAAACATATACTTTATTTAATCTTTTATCTCCTTCGACTTTAGTAACTGTATGTGAAAGATAAAGAGGAATTCCGTAATCTCTTAAGCATTGTTGAACATTTCTTTCCAATCCACCAGGATATGGCAGTATTTCAACGACACCTTTTACCTCAATGCCCTCAAGGTGCAATCTTCTGGCCATGATTAATCCTATATCTCCTGAACCAACTATCAATGCACTATTAGCTGGTTTTAGATTTTGAAGGTTAATGTATTTTTGAGCGACTCCAGCTGTGAAAATTCCGCTAACTCTATCTCCAGAAAGTCCCAGAGAATTAAAATGTCTTTCTCTTGCACCCGTTGTCATAACCAAGGCCTTAGTTTTTATTTCATGAATGCCTTGACTATTTACAAAAGTTATTTTTTTGTCCTTACTTACTTCAAGAACAAAAGTCCCTTTTAATATTCGTACATTTGTTTTTTCTAGTTCCTCTTGAAGAGTCTCTTTAAACTCAGGCCCTGTCAAATCTTTTCTGTAATATTGTAATCCAAAACCATTATGTATACACTGGTTTAGAACTCCCCCACTTTCATCTTCTCTTTCGATTAAAATAACATCTGCGCCATTTTTATTTGCTGAAATTGCTGCAGCCATTCCTCCACCGCCGGCACCAATAACAACTACATCAGTTTCGTATTTCATATTATTCTCACCTCTGAATTAATTATCCATGAGCCTTTTTCATTTTGAAGTATTTCATCGGGTCTTAACCCTGTTTCTTCAGAAATTATTTTTAATATCTTTGAAGAACAAAAACTTCCTTGACATTCTCCAAAAGATGCCCTTGTTGCAAATTTCACTTCATCTATAGTTCTAGCACCATCTTTTATAGCTTCTTTTATTTCTTTTTTTGTAACTTTATTACAGAAACAAACCATTTCTCCAGCTTCTGGATCTTCTTCAATGACTTTTTCCCAATATTCTAAATCGGTTTCAACTAAGTGAGGAGTTTTTTCAACATAATTAATATAATCACTTCTTTTTTGAAGGTTTAAATGTATTTTTTCTTGAATTAAATATTCAACAACATATTTAGCGATTGCTGGGGCTGCTGTTAATCCGGGTGATCTGATTCCAGAAACATGTATTACATTATCTTTTCCTTTGTCTATATAAAAATCTTTATCTCTCGTTTCTGGCCTCAATCCAGCAAAGGTTTTAACTACGTTTCTAGAAAAATCTAAAGAAGGAACTAAACGTAAAGATTTTTCTTTGACTTCTGAAAGTCCTTCAAATGTTGTTGAAAAATCTTCTTTTGATTTTACACCACGAGCTGTTGGACCAGCAATATATCCACCGTCTACTGTAGGAACAATCAAACATCCCTTAGTTAATTTAGAAGGAGTTGGAAAGATTATGGAGTTTACATATTTGATATCTTTCCCCAACAGAAAATACTCACCTTTTACAGGAAAAATAAAGGGTACTTCATCACCAAATAATTTCGCGACCTCATCAGCATATAAACCAGCTACATTAATAACTAAATCAGCTGTATAGTTACTTCCATCTTCAAAATACAATTCGAATTTTCTATCTTTCTTTTCCACATTTACAAGTTTTTTATTCTTTAAAACTTTTCCTCCGTTAAGTTTAACGGACTTTGCTGCTTGCATTGCAACTTCCCAGGGTTCAACTACACCTGCTATAGGGCAGTAAAAAGACCTTAAGGCACTTTCATTCAAATTGGGCTCCATATTTACTAACTCGTCTCTTTCTAAAATTTTATATTCATTGACATTATTTTTTATTGCTTTTTCCACTAATTCATCTATAGCTTCTAATTCATTTTCTTCCAATGCTATAACATGAGAACCTGTTCTTATTATCTCTACAGAAAGTTCTTCAGCAACTAAATCATACAATCGATTACCCTTATAACACAATTCTCCTCTTAAACTTCCTGGGGGATCATCGTATCCTCCGTGAATTATACCTGAATTACCTTTGGTCACTCCTTGACCAATTCCACTTTTTGATTCAAACAAATAGACATCTTCAATATATTTGTTAATTTCTCTAGCTATCAAGCTTCCAACGATACCTGCTCCAATTACAGCTATCATTTTTGAACCTCCTTAAAATCTTCTGATGAATAAAAAAACCATATCCTTTTTACGAATATATCTCGCAATTTGGATATGGTTTTCTCTTATTCTCTACCATATTATTTTTATTTTTTGATATTCTAACATATCAAAGTTAACTTTAAGTAAAATCACTCGTTTTCTATCCAACCTTTAGCTCTTTTTACAGCTTTTTTCCAACCTTTGTATAATTTTTCTTTTTCTTCTTCATCCATATTTGGTATAAAAAGAGAATCTCTTTTCCATTTATCTAATAGCTCTTTTTGTCCTTCCCAATATCCCACTGCTAGACCAGCCAAATATGCAGCACCTAGTGCGGTAGTTTCGCCAACAACGGGTCTTTCTACTTGGATACCAAGGATATCTGATTGAAATTGCATTAAAAAGTTGTTGGCAGATGCTCCTCCATCTACCCTCATAGTTTTTAGTTGAATATGAGAATCAGCTTCCATAGCTTCTAAAACATCTCTTGTTTGGTAAGCTATAGATTCCAATGTAGCCCTTATAATATGTGCTTTAGACGAACCTCTTGTTAAACCTACTATTGTACCTCTTGCATACATATCCCAATACGGTGCGCCGAGTCCCGTGAATGCTGGTACAACATACACACCACCGTTGTTTTCAACTTTTGTTGCAAAATATTCAGTATCAGGAGCGCTATCGACAATTTTTAATTCATCCCTCAACCATTGGATAGCTGCTCCTCCTACAAAAATAGATCCTTCTAAAGCATAATAAACTTTTCCATTAACTCCATAAGCTATGGTTGTTAACAAGCCGTGTTTTGATAAAACTGGTTCCTCTCCCGTATTCATTAGCATGAAGCAACCAGTTCCATATGTATTTTTAATCATCCCTTTGTCATAACATACTTGCCCAAATGTAGCAGATTGTTGGTCACCAGCTATACCAGCAATTGGAATCTCTGCACCAAATATATCTTTATCTGTATACCCAAATATCTGACTGGAAGGCTTAACTTCTGGCAATAAAGATTCAGGGATTTGAAGCTCTTTTAAAAGATCTTCATCCCATTTTAAATCAAAAATATTGTATATCATCGTTCTAGATGCGTTAGTGTAGTCTGTTACATGTACCTTTCCATTTGTTAATTTCCAAATCAGCCATGTATCTATCGTACCAAATCTTAACCGACCTTCTTCCGCTTTGCTTCTTGCACCCTCAACATTATCTAAAATCCATTTTATTTTTGGACCAGAAAAATACGCATCTATCATCAATCCTGTTTTATTTTTTACTATATTATCTAAACCTTTATTTTTTAAACCGTCACATATTTTAGATGTTCTCCTATCCTGCCAAACTATGGCATTATAAATAGGTTTGCCTGTTTCAGCATCCCATATTACGGTAGTTTCTCTTTGATTTGTTATACCAATTGCACTTATTTGGCTTCTCTTTATATTGGCACGAGCTATTGCATCAGCCATAACTCCCATGGTATTAGCCCATATCTCATTTGGATCGTGCTCTACCCATGCGGGTTTTGGATAATATTGAATAAACTCCTGTTGAGCAACGCTAACAACGTTACCATCATGGTCAAATATTATTGCCCGTGAACTAGTTGTTCCTTGGTCTATCGCTAAAATATATTTCTCCATCTTAAATCCTCCTCTTAATCGCTTTTATTAATATAAATAATAAACCATATCAAGAAAAACGAAGTATTTTCGCTTTTTGATATGGTTTTCTCTTATTCTCCACCATATTAAATTCATTTTAGATTATATAATATTAATTTTATATTATCAAAAATCATTAGAGGTAATTATGATTGATTAAAAGCAATTAAATCCGATTATACGCAAATATCTTTAATTATGGTAATTTTTATTCTGTGAATTTTTACTTTTCTAATTTGAATAATTACACGGTTCAATTCCCCTTCTGTGAAGGGGTGGATGCAGCGTTTTATGCTGCAGACGGGGTAGTCGGTTCTATTCCCCTTCCTCGAAGG
>NZ_AUPM01000009.1 GCF_003265365.1 Petrotoga sp. 9PW.55.5.1
GGGATAAACGAAGAAGCAAAAGAGTTGAGTGAATTATCTTCTGAACTAGAGTCGTTAGTCAAGAGATTTAAAATATAATAACAAAAAATTAGGTGGTTGAATTAATGCGTTCGATTATGTATATAAACAAAAAATTTGTTATTGATAAAGTGGACGATAGGTTATTTGGTTCTTTCATAGAGCATCTTGGTAGGGCAGTATATACTGGAATATACGAACCAGGGCACCCTAAAGCTGATGAAAATGGATTTAGAAAAGATGTCATTGATTTAATTAAAGAACTCAATGTATCTATAGTGAGATATCCTGGAGGTAACTTTGTTTCAGGTTACAATTGGGAAGATGGGGTAGGCCCAAAAGAAGATAGACCAAAAAAGCTTGAATTAGCTTGGCAATCTCTTGAACCAAATGAATTTGGCACCAATGAATTCATTGAATGGTGTAAAAAGGTAAATACTGAACCTATGATGAGTTTAAATCTCGGAACAAGAGGTATAGATGAAGCACGTAATTTTGTTGAATATTGTAATCACCCTGGTGGAGGATATTATGCAGAATTAAGAAAGAAACATGGTTATGAAGAACCCCATGACATAAAAGTATGGTGTTTAGGTAATGAAATGGATGGGCCATGGCAGATTGGTCACAAAACAACTAAAGAATATGCAAGATTAGCAGAAGAAACTGCAAAAGTAATGAAGTTAGTAGACCCAAACGTTAGTTTAGTTGCCTGTGGAAGTTCAGGATGGCATATACCTACTTTTGGAGAATGGGAAGCAACAGTTCTTGAACATACGTACGATTATGTTGATTATATATCTCTTCATGCTTATTATGATAATTATGAGAATAACATAGAAAACTTCTTAGCAAAATCATTAGATATGGATTCATATATTAAATCTGCGATCGCTACTTGTGATTATATAAAGGGACGTAAAAAAACCAACAAAACAATAAATATATCTTTTGACGAATGGAATGTTTGGTTTCATTCAAGAGAAGCTGATAAGAAAGTAGAGCCCTGGCAAATTGCTCCCCCACTTTTAGAAGATGTATATACCTTTGAAGATTCTTTGCTTGTTGGTTTGATGTTAATTACCTTATTAAAACATGCAGATAGGGTAAAAATAGCTTGTTTAGCTCAATTGGTAAATGTAATAGCTCCAATCATGACAAGGAAAGGTGGAGGAGCGTGGAGACAAACTATATTTTATCCGTTTATGCATGCCTCAAACTTTGGTCGAGGAACAGTCTTACAACCAGTAATTTTAACTGATAAATATGACACGAAAGATTTTAAAGAAGTTCCATTCGTAGATTCTATTCCTGTTTTTAATGAAGGAAAGAATGAATTAACTATTTTTGCTGTAAACAGAGCACAAGAAAAAATGGAATTTGAATGTGAATTAAAGGGATTTGAAGATTATTCGGTAATAGAACACATAGTATTAGAAAATGATGATCTTAAAGCTGTTAATACTGAAGAAAATCCCGATAATGTTAAACCTCATAATAATGGAAATGCCAAAAATGATGATGGAAAAGTTAAAGCAGATCTGTCTCCACTTTCTTGGAACGTTATAAGGTTAGCAAAATAATAAATATTCTTAATTAAATCAAAGGGGCTTTGGCCCCTTTCAATATTATTTTTAGGTACTTTAGAAATGATAACTTCCTAAAAATATGTGCTTGAATTTAAAATGGTTAAACTACCCCGTCTGCGACATAAAACAGAGTCGCATTCACCCCTTTGTAGAAGTGGAATGGTAGGGCCCTCAATATATATAATTATATATAATAAAGATTTTTGGATTTTTAAAGTAAGTATATTGTTTTTATGTGGGAGAATTAAAATAAAAAGATACTTTGAATATTTAAAAGACATGGTTGTTTGGTTAAGAAGATAAAAAATTTCGATTAATAATTTGATATAATTGTAATAATTCAACAAGGATCAAAGGAGAATATTCTATGGAAGTTAAAGAAAGGATTAATAGACTGAGAGAGTTAATGCAAAAAATGGGGATTACAGCTTATGTGGTCTCCACATCTGATCCACATCAGTCGGAATATATCGCTGATTATTATAAAACAAGAGTATGGATATCAGGGTTTACAGGTTCCGCAGGAACGGTGGTGATTACTCAAAAGGAAGCTATTCTTTGGACAGACGGCAGATATTTTATTCAAGCAGAAAAAGAACTTGAAAGTAGTGGCATAAAACTGTACAAAATTGGTATTCCTGGGTTCCCAACGTATTCCAAAAAATCCAGTAATTATTTCTTACGCTTTAATTTCTGAAGATAATGCATTTTTATTTGTAAATAAAAATAAAATAAATGAAAAAGTGACAAGTCATTTGAAAGAAAATGGTGTTGAAATTAAAGAATACGATGAGATAGTAGAAGAAATAGAAAATATTCCATCAGGAAGCAAAGTATTTTTAGATCCTTCAAAGATAAATAGATGGCTTTATAAAAAGATACCTGAACGTTGCGAAATAATAAAAGGTACTAATATAACCACTTATTTAAAATCTATAAAAAATGAAGTGGAAATAAAAAATCAAAAAAATGCTTATATCAAAGATGGAGTAGCTTTGGTGAAATTCATATATTGGCTTGAGAAAAATGTTGGTAAAATTAGAATCACTGAGAGGTATCTGCTTCAAAAAAATTAGAAGATTTTAGGCTTCTGCAAGAAGGATTTATTGAACCAAGTTTCGATACAATTGCTGCTTACAAAGAAAATGCAGCTATGATGCATTACAAGCCCGAAGAGGGAAAATCTAATTATGAATTAAAAAATGAAAAAATGTTTTTAGTGGATTCTGGAGGCCAATATCTTGATGGAACGACAGATATAACAAGAACTATCATCTTAGGGCCCATAACAGGCGAAGAAAAACGGGATTTTACACTTACTTTGAAAGCGCATATAAATTTAATAAATTCTAAATTTCTATATGGTTCAAAGGGAACAAATCTTGATGCTTTGGCAAGGTATCCTTTGTGGCAGGAAGGTTTAGATTACAAATGTGGAACTGGCCATGGTGTTGGTTTTCTGTTAAATGTTCATGAAGGTCCACAAAGTATTTCTAATAAATATAACGAAGTTGTATTAGAAAAAGGTATGATATTGACTATAGAACCTGGAGTATACAAAGAAGGCAAACATGGGATTAGGATTGAAAATGTAACGGTAGTAGAAGAAGATATAACTACTGATTCTGGAAAATTCATGAGATTTCAACCTTTATCTTTTTGTCCAATAGATTTAAAAGGTATAGATGTAGCCTTGTTGACCATAAAAGAGAAGAAATGGTTAAATGAATATCATAAGCAAGTATTCGATAAGTTATCTCCTTATTTAGAGGTTGAAGAAAAAGAATGGTTAAAAGAAAATACAAAAAGTATATAATTTTTCTTTTCGTTTGAAGGTGGGATAGAAATTGTCACAAACAAAAGTCGAAGAAGAACTCTCTAAAAGACGTTCTTCTATAAAACCAATGAATCATCGTATTGCGAGATTGCGTGAAGAAAGTGTTGGTAGCAAAGTAAAAATCTCAAGTGAACGAGCGAGATTAATTACCGAATTCTATAAAAGTGGTTCCGCAGATGGAAAATCAGAGCCTGTGAAAAAAGCAATGGCTTTTAAATATCTGATGGAAAGGGTAAGTCTTCCTGTTGAGAAAGGTCAGTTAATAGTAGGACTTCGTGGGACAGGACCTCAACAAGTACCTACCTATCCGGAAATATGTACCCACGATTTAGAAGATCTTGAAATCTTAGATAAAAGAGAAAATATGCCATACAAGGTGGATGAAGAAACGAAAAAAATGTATGAAAAAGATATTATTCCTTTTTGGAAGGGCAAAACGACAAGAGAGATAATCTTTGAAAATCTGTCAAAAGAATGGGTAGAAGCATATAATGCAGGCATCTGGACGGAGTTCATGGAACAAAGAGCACCAGGGCACACTGCCGGTGGTGAAAGGATATTCAAAACTGGTATATTAGATATTAAAGAAAAGATAAAAAACAAAATAAAAGAGTTGTCTCCTACGGATTCGTTATATTACGATAAATTAGAAGAATTAAAAGCGATGGATATTGCTGCAGATGCTATTTTGATATATGCCAAAAGATATTCAAAAAAGTTGAAAGATTTAGCAAAAGATGAAAAGGATATTGAGAGAAAAATTGAGTTAGAAAAGATGTCTAAAATATGTGAATGGGTACCTGCACATGCTCCAACCAGTTATTGGGAAGCATTACAACATTATTGGTTTATACATGTAGGTGTGGTATATGAAACCAATCCATGGGATTCCTTCAATCCTGGGAGATTAGATCAACATTTATATCCTTTTTATGAGAAAGAAATTGCTGAGGGATCACTGAGTCGTGAACAAGCTAAAGAACTATTAGAAGCATTTTGGTTAAAATTCAATAATCAACCTGCCGTTCCGAAAGTTAGAGTTACTGCCGAAGAAAGTTTTACCTACAATGATTTCACAAAGATAAATGTTGGGGGATTAAAAAAAGATGGTTCTAATGAAGTAAATGAAGTTTCTTATTTGATATTAGAAGTATTAAGTGAAATGAGAACTTTGCAACCCAATACAGCTGTACAAGTGAGCGTTAAAAATCCTGAGCGTTTTATTATTAAAGCGTTGGAAATAGTGGGGCCAGGATTTGGAGAGCCTCCTTTTTTCAATTTCGATGGGGTTTTACTTAAAATGCTAAGGCAAGGGAAATCTTTAGAAGATGCCAGAACAGCCGGAGTAAGTGGTTGTGTTGAAAGTGGTTCTTTTGGGAAAGAATCTTATATTTTGACTGGATATTTCAACTTACCTAAAATCTTAGAAATTACGTTGAACAATGGTGTTGATCCAAAATCAGGAAAAAAGATTGGATTAAGTACAGGCGATCCTTGCACATTTAAAAATTATGAAGAGTTATGGAACGCATATATGAATCAAATTAAATATTTTATGGACATTAAAATGAAAGGAAACGATATTATAGAATCTATATTTGCCAAACACTTTCCAGTTCCTTTCTTATCTTTGTGGATAGATGATTGTGTTGAAAAAGCCAAAGATTATAACAGTGGTGGTGCAAGGTATAATACTCAGTATATTCAGGTAGTAGGGCTTGGAACCATTGCTTATAGTTTGACGTCTCTTAAGTATCACATATTTGATCAAAAAAATATTAGAATGGATGAGCTTCTTAAAGCTTTAAATTCAAATTTTGAAGGAGAGTTTGAATATTTAAGACAAGTAATTTTGAACAAAACTCCCAAATATGGTGAAGACAACGATTACGCAGATTTCATAGCAAAATCCTTGGTTGAAAAAATAGTTGGTGTGATTGAAAATTATCCACTTTCTCCCATAAGAAAAGCTTCAAAAAGGGCTTATTTTTTACCAACTACTGTACATGTTTATTTTGGGAAGGTAACAGGGGCAACTCCTGATGGAAGAAAAGCAGGGCAACCAGTTTCTGAAGGTGTTTCTCCAGTACAGGGTAGTGATAAAAAAGGTATTGCCGCAGTTTTTAGGTCTGTATCAAAATGCGACTGGGACAAGACTGGTGGGGCATTACTCAATCAGAGACTTAGTCCAGATTTGCTTAGAGGAAATGAAAATCTCAAAAAACTTGCACAGTTAATAAAAACATTTTTTTTAATGGGTGGTCATCATGTGCAATTTAATGTTGTAAGTACAGAATTATTAAAGGAAGCTCAAAAAAGGCCAAAAGATTTTCAAGATCTGATGGTTAGAGTAGCAGGATACAGTGATTATTTTGTAAATCTTCCAAAAGGACTACAAGAAGAAATTATAGCAAGGACAGAATATGAAGAGATTTAATATCAGTGAAAAACATGGATTAATATTTGATACAAAAAGGTATGCTATACATGATGGGCCAGGGATAAGAACGACTATCTTTTTTAAAGGGTGTCCGTTGAATTGTTGGTGGTGTCATAATCCGGAGGGAATTGAATACCATGAAGAATTAATGTATTTTGAATACCAATGTATGCATTGTGGCACTTGTTATGAAGTGTGTCTAGAAAATGCGATAGAATTTGATGAAAGTCCAAAAATAAAAAGGAAGTTATGCACGCTTTGTGGAGATTGTTCTTCTTCTTGCCCAACTACAGCTTTAAGAATGGTTGGAGAAACAAGAACTGTAGATGAAGTAATATCAGAAATAGAAAAAGACATATTATTTTTTGACAATTCTGAAGGTGGAGTTACCTTTTCTGGGGGAGAACCATTATATCAGAATACCTTCTTATTAAAACTTCTAAAAGAATGTAAAAAAAAAGGTATTCATACAACTTTAGATACCTCAGGGTTTGCATCAAAAAAAGTTTTTGCATCTGTTATAGAACATGTTGATCTTTTTTTATACGATCTAAAACTTATTGATGAAAATGAACATATCAGATACACAGGGGTTTCTAACAGGGTAATATTAGATAATTTAAGATATTTAGCTAACAAAAGAAAAGCCGAAGATATAATAATCAGATTCCCGGTTATTCCAAATATTACCGATACAAACAGAAACGTAGAAGGTATTTTAGATTTTATTTCTTCACTGAAAGGAATCAAAGAAATCGATTTAATGCCTTTTCACGATGTAAGTGAGAAGTATTACAGATTAGATAAAAAGTATAAAATGGATAACCAAGAATCTCCAACTAAAAAGAGATTACTCGAAATTAAAGAAAAATTCGAAAAAAAGGGTTATATTGTGAAAATGAATTAATCATGGAGGCATAGAAATTGAAGAAGACAAAGCAATCTATTATAAAAGAGTATATATTAGATCAAATGGAAAATGGCGATCTGAAAAAAGGGGACCGGATACCTTCTGAAAATAAGTTGGCTGAGTACTTCTCAGTAAGTAGACAAACAGTTCGAAAAGCCTTATACGATCTAGAGAGAGAAGGTTATTTGCTAACAAGAAGAGGAAGTGGAACATACGTTAAATCTGTAAAAAAAGACAAAGAAAATATCGGCATATTGACTCAATCGTTGACGGACTACATATTCCCTTTTATAGTCATGGGCGCAGAAGAAGTCTTAAAAAACACAAAGTATAAATCTTTTATTGGAAATGCAAAAAATGATCCTCATGTAGAAAAAGAAACACTTGAAAGATGGCTTGATCTTGGTTTAAAGGGAATGATTGTGGATCCTGTTGTAAGTGCAACCAAACAAGCGAATAAAAATCTTTTGGAAGAAATTAGCGAACAAATACCTACAGTAATAATAAACAGTGATCTAGCCATTCCTCATGCTGGAACATTAGTTTTAAACGATTACGAATGTGGCTCCTTGGCAGCAAGTAAATTTATTGAACTTGGACATAAAAAGGTTGCTGTTATCTACAAAGCAGTTCATAAGGCAGCTGAAGAAAGAGCTAATGGATTTATTGACAAAGTTAAAGAGTTCAAAAAGATAATGTTATACGAACTACCATTTCATGGGCAAGAAACTTCTGATGAGGTTTTTAACCTTATTTTATCGCTTTTGAACTTTCCTAAAGATAACGCGCCTACAGCTATCTTTTGTTCAAACGATTTGGTTGCGATGCAAGTAATTATGGCAGCAAAAAAACTAAGGCTTGAAATACCTAAGGACATTTCTTTAATTGGTTTTGATGATGCTGATTTTGCACAGGCTCTTGAAATTTCAACATTTAGGCACCCAAAGCAACAATTTGGGGAAAAGGCTGCACAGATGTTGTTAAAAATGATAGAAGATAATAACAACGGTAAAGCTGAAAAAGTAGTTGAAAAATCCGAATTTATCGAAAGAAATAGTTTATTAAAAAGAAATTAAGGAGAAAAACATATGACAGATCTTTTAAATTTAGAAATAGAAAAAATGGCAGGATTAAATTTTTCTTGCGATTGTGGTAAAAATCATAAAGTGGATATAGAAAATATTATTGTAGAAAAAGAAGCGTTGAAAAACAAAAGTAGAATTTTTGATAGTCTTAATAAGAAAAACTTGTTTTTTGTAGCTGATAATAATACTTATAAAGCCTGTGGGGAGGAATTATTAAATATTTTAAAAGACGAGAAATATAACGTAACCGAATACATATTTCAAGGTAAAGAACCATTAATACCAAACGAAAAAAGTATCGGTAGATTATTGATAGAAATTCCTAAAAACACATCTTTAATAATAGCGGTAGGTTCTGGAACGATTAACGATATTTGTAGGTATTTAAGTTATAAAACAAACGTTCCTTATATAATTTTTGCTACCGCTCCATCTATGGATGGATACGCTTCTACGGTGTCTCCCTTAATAGTTGAAAACTTCAAAAAAACTTTTGAAGCCACTTATCCAAAAGCTATCATAGCAGATACCCAAATATTAAGAAAAGCTCCTTTAGAGATGATCCATGCAGGATTTGGAGATATTTTAGGGAAGTACACTTCATTAACAGATTGGGAACTTTCAAAGTATATTAATAAGGAATATTATTGTGAAAAAACTGTAAAACTCGTTGAAAAAGCTAGAGATTTATGTGTGAAAAATGCCCAAAAAATTAGTCAAAGAAGTGAAGAAGTAATTAAACAATTAACTGAAGCGTTAATAATTTCTGGTATAGCAATTGGTTTTGTAGGGTATTCAAGACCCGCTTCTGGTGCAGAACATCACATCGCACATTTTTGGGAAATAGATGCCATCTCAAAAAACAAACCTCATCCTTTACACGGAAACGCTGTGGGTGTGGGAACGGTGGTTGTATCCATGATTTATAGGCTAATGAAAGACAAAATTCCAAAAAAAATCTCTCCCCCAGATCCTGAATATCTCATTTCACTACATGAGAAGGTTGGTTCTATATACGATCCAAAAGAATTAGGGATCTCAAAAGAACTCTTCAAAGAAAGTATAATACATGCTAGAGAAATAAGAAACAGATATACAATTCTTCAACTGGCTTATGAACACAATCAATTGGAAAAAATTGCTCAAATACTAACAGAAAAATTTTATGCCTGATTCCTCGTTTCAACAAACTACCATTAATTTGCTTTTAGCAAATTGAAAATCCAATTCAAAAGCAACTACCCCGTCTGTGACAAAAAGCGTCACAGCCACCCCTTCAAAAAGGGGAATTTAAACCCACATGCTTCTCAAAAGGCTGATTAATACCAATTTTTCTTCCTTGAAGGGGAATAAAACCTAAATCCTTTGCAAGAGATAAATTAATACTTATTTAGTAATTTTTATACTTTTATTTCAGAATTTCTTTTAATTTGTCTATGGTTTTGGTTTTGAAAGTAAAATTCCCCTTCCTTGAAGGGGTGGATGCAGCGTTTTATGCTGCAGACGGGGTAGTCACTCTTTAATTTTCTTTTAGCAAATTGGACTTAAGTCAATTTGAACCAAACCCGATTAATTGCTTTTTCATCCTATAAAAACTCAAAATACAATTCCTTGTTTTTATATTTGATTCTGTTATCTTTCTAAACCCCAAGTTGTTATAGAAATTAATAGCTTTTATGTTTTCCTTTTCAACATCTAAAATAATGTTTTTGCTTCCAGATTTTCTAGCTATATCTTCAGCTTTAAAAATTAATTGTTTGCCAGTGCCCAACCCTCTAAATGAGTCATAAACCGCTATGTTACTGATATAAAAATCTTCTTTGCTTATCCTTCCAATAGCTTTATTTAGTTTGATCAATGGTATTATTCTTTTGAAGAAAACAATTCCTAGATTTTTTAGCATAAGATGTCCAGTCCTTAGATTTTCTCTATTTTTTGTTTTCCAGCTATAACATAAGATCATTCCAAGAATCTTTCCTTCTTTCTTGGCAAAATAAATATGCTGATAACTAAAAAGATTGTTTTTAGTTATAAATAAATTATTTAGCATTTTTTTTATATTTTCACCAAAAACTACTGGGAAAAAAGGAGCAGAGATTAGAAAAAGCTTGATAAAATCCTTATTGTCATTAATATTTCCCTTTGTTATATCCATCATTCAAATCATCCCTTATCAATATTTTAACTCAATTTTATATTTTAATAAAGTTCATTTTCAATTAAATATCAAATGTGAATTAAATTAATTTCTTTCAAAAAAGGGAATTAAACCTTGTCCTTTTTCTTGGAAGAAAGATTTTACTTTATAATTGAGTATATAAAAAAGTGTTATAATTGATATTAAAGAAAGTGGATAAACTTCTATCTTTGGGAGGATAAAATTTAATTGGAAAAAGAAAGTTTTGTAAATGACACGAATTATTATTCAAGATTGGATACGTTCATTAGAAAAAATTATCCAGAAATTAAATTAGGAGCAATATATAGCCTCATAAGAAGAGGATTTGTTAGTGTGAATGGAAAAAGAATTAAAAAAAATAATTACCATATTGAGATTGGCGATAGGGTAAAAATTATTTTAGATGAGAATAAACTAGATGAAATTGAAAGGCCTATCAAACCATCTTTAAAAGCAAGACCCCTAGATTTTGATATTATTTATGAAGATAGATATTTATTAGTAATAAACAAACCAGCCAAGGTTTCTGCTCACCCAGGAGCTAATGAAGAGATGGCTACTATAATTGAAGGGGCAATGCATTATGCACAAAATGATTTTGAACCACATTTAGTTCATCGATTAGATAAATTAACTTCTGGAGTTATGGTTATAGCAAAGAACAAACAAACTGCAAGAGAATTAACGGATTTGATAAAAAGTAGGGAATCGAAGAAATATTACCTTACATTGGTGGTAGGAAATTTAAATAAAAAAGAGGGAAAATTAATTTCAACAGTAAATTCAAAAGAGGCGATTTTACTTTATAAAACTGTCAGAAAATTTCAAACTTCAGATGGAGAATTCTCATTATTAGAAATAGATCTTTGTACGGGAAGAAAGCACCAAATTAGAGTACAATTTCAGGAATTGGGATTTCCCGTAGCAGGAGATGATAGTTATGGCGATAGGAAACATAATAGATTTTTAAGAAAGAATTATGGATTAAAAAGAATCTTCTTGCACGCAAGTAAATTGTCTTTTGATTTTCATGGTCAGCATTATGATTTTTTTGCTCCTTTAAGTAAAGATCTTCAGGAAGTTATTGATAGACTGGGTAAAGATAAAATTACTAATTAAAAGGGGAAGATCATGAAAGAAATTAGAAAACCCTTATTATTAATAACATTACTTTGTGTATTGATTTTCTTTTTTTATGCTTTTTATGTGGATTATCAAAATTCAAAAAATTATGCTATTTTACCAATTGAAAATCAATTACAAACTATCAATCAAGATGGTTATTCTTATTATACTTATCAAAATTATGCTATTCTCAAGGATTTTGAGTCACAAGGATTTGAAATAGACAAACTTTTTCTTAAAGATTTGGTGAATAAATACGATTATATTCTAGTCACTGAATTTTCAGATTTTGATAAATACTTTACAGATATAAAAGATAAATTGGATGTAGAAGTTTTAAGCAGGATGAGGTACTTGCATTATATAAAATCTGGGGAAATTGATAAGTTTGATAATCAGATGATAGTCCAACGATTTCATCGTGCTTTGAATGAGAGAAAAATAAGATATTTCCTTTTTCCAGATCATCCTAGAACCCCAGAATTAATTTCTTTAATACAAAAAGATTTAGGAACTCCTGTTACAATTGATTCTATTAAATACAACTCTCCTGTTAGTTTTATTCCTTGGCTTGGTTTTATCTTGATATCGTTAAATTTGTTTGCCTATATACCTCTTTTTTCTGTTTTTTATATTTTAGCTTTTCTTTTTCTATACAACTGGTCTTTTACAATCGCTGCAACTTTGTTTTCAATAATTATCTTTTTTAGAATATCAAAAAACAATCTTTTGAAAATACTCGGATATTCTTTATTATTTGGGATTCTTGTATTTATGAGTGGATATAACGATTTGTTTATTTTTAAGTTAAACAACGTTAGAGGCGTAAAAATATTGCTTGTTGTTCTCCCGTTGTTAGTTTTACTAAAAGCTTTTAGAGATTTTACAGGTTTCACATTTTCTAAAACCGGGTTTAAAAACGCTTATCAAAAGATTTTGAGCTTTAAATTTCACAAAAAGGATATCGTTTTATTATTTTTATTGATTTTTGCGGGAGTTATATATATTATAAGGAGTTCAAATTGGGCATTTGTTAGTAATTTAGAAAGGAGGATCAGAGATTCTTTAGAAAGAGCTTTAATAGCAAGGCCTCGAACAAAAGAACTTATTTCCTACTTTTTTTATTACACTGCTCCCCTTGATAGGAGGGATTTTATTTGGGACCTTTTTAAAGCTATCTTACCCGTATCAATATTAGATACTTTTTTGCATATACACACTCCATTGAATTTAAGTGTTTTGAGAACGATTAATGGATTTCTGGTTTCTTTGTTGCTTTTACTTATTATCATACTTTTTGAAAATTATTTTAGTAAATTTAAAACGAAACATAAAAACTATGAAAAAAAGCAAATGGATGAAGAAGAATCTAACAAAATAAAGGAGGTATAAGGAATGGATAACTTTAAAGTTTTTTTAAGAAAGGTGTCTATTATAGCAAGTATTGTTGTAGCTGGTATCTCTGTTTATCTTTTTTTCTTAGAAAGTACTAATCAAAGATTGTTTGAGTACTTCGAGTTCTCGGATTTTATAACTTTTCTTTTTACTGGACTTTTTGTAGTTTTGGTTGGTTTTTTGATATACTTTTACTTTAGATTCCTTTTTAATAAAAAGTATGGTATGTCTCTTTCGTTTATTATTCTTACCGCAATAACAGCTTTATCCATAGGTTTATATTCTTCAATGATGTTAAGTGTGGTTTATGTTGTTAATCTTGCAGGATTATCCTTGGTAATATATTTTACTAGAGAAAAACCTGATCAAAAGAAATCTGTTAAACCTATAACCATTAAAAATGAAGGAAGTAAGGACTCGCAAAAAGAAAGTAAAAATTAAGAAAGAATTAAAAGCGTCTGAAATAGTGAACTGCCCCATGTCAAGTAGACACAAAAATTAATAAAAAACTATATACAACTGGATGCTTGGTTTCTGAACTCAACAAGAGCCAAGCATCAAAGTTTTTTCTGGAGGTTTAATTCCCCTTCCTCGAAGGGGTGGATGCAGCGTTTTATGCTGTAGACGGGGTAGTCACTTCTATTCCCCTTCCTCGAAGGGGTGGATGCAGCTGTTTTATGCTGCAGACGGGNGTNGCTNNCTTCTATTCCCCTTCCTC